>NZ_JAFIDN010000005.1 GCF_017921895.1 Natronogracilivirga saccharolytica | reverse complement strand
TTCATGTGCTCGACTCTTTGGTAGGAGAAAAGACGGAAGCTACAAAACTTCGCGAAAAATCCGGGGGGCTAGCCCCCCGGATTTAAACTTTTCCCCCAGAATCGGGCACTTCAATTGTTAATTAGCCGAGTTGTAAATGCGTTTTTAATAATTATAACATCAGTATCACCTTCCAATACAATGAGTGGTAAATCTGCTTCTTTTAATTTATCAATTAACGATTTATTCTTTTGATTTAAAGTTTCAATTCTCTGATATAAATCACGTGCTCGATCTGAAATTAATGCTGCTACACCAAGTGTTATATCAGGATCAGTTGTATCATTAATAAGTTCAATGTCACTTATTCTTCTTGAATCGTCTTTATCAATAGATCTGACGTGATATTTATTTACATTATCTCCCTCAATATCATAAAATGCCGGTGAATGAGTTGTTACAAATAGTTGGTTATTTTTTGAAAAATCTTCTTTAAACTGATCTGCCAAATCAAAAGACCTACTCAGTTCTAAAGAGTTTTCAGGTTCCTCATAGCCCCATATATATGTTTGTTTTGATTCCTTTGAAATGAAATCCAATATGAATGGGATATGTCTTGCTTGAATTCCATCACCACGCATTTGTAGGGGAATATCAAAATTTGAAAATCTTGTAGAGAAATCCATAGCAGCAAATAAGGTCCTTAAGTCATTTGGTGCCTGAATATTGCTTTGAAATCCAAGTCTATCTTTAATTCGAGCAGACATTGTTTCAGTGCTCTTATTTATCTCATCAGATAATTGTTTGGCCGATTCATTAATATTGTTTCTTTCACCTTCATAAAGTGAATCATGCAAGTTTCCTAAGAAATATGAAAACATATCACGACCTCGGACAGCAGGTATATACTGATAATTCAAATTATTTAAAAAACGGGATACAGTTTGCTGGTTGAGATCTCTAGAAAAATTAATTTCAGGTAAATGTGAATATCGATTCCAAGACTTTTTTATGTAAAAACTATCGGGTAATGAATTCCAGTTTAGATAATTCAGAAATGTAATTTTTATCCACAAAAAAGCACGACCTTTTGTAGCTCTTGCTTCTTCTTCTCTTATCCTACATAGATCATTTTTAAAAGAATATGGTGTATCAATATCTGTATCGTTGTTAAAGAATAGATTAAGAGCTCTTAGAAAGTTCGATTTTCCACAATCATTGCCTCCGATTATAATGTTCAAGTCATTAGTTTTGCTGAGTGTTGAAGAATAAATTGATCTGAAGTAGTTTACTTCAATCTTCTCAATTACTTTCATGATGTATTATTAATTAGATGACACAATATTAAGCGCACAACGCCCCGCAAATAAGCGGCGGGGCAGGGATATCAAAGTCAAGATTAGTTTTACTACCCGTCCGCTTGATTTGCATTGTTATGCGTATCATTGATAGCACCAAGGTAATATTCAAACAGTTGCTTGGCTATTTCACCGCAAAATACTACGCCCCTATTACCATTGTCATCTGTATTATTCAAAGCGATAAATGCCAAATAACTTCTATCCGGAAGTTTAGAAAATATTCCTCCAATCTTTGAAATAGTGTAATTTTCACTGAGCACAGTTAAAGTGGCATCACAATTTAAACTTTTAAATGCTGATTCAACTTTTTCTTTTGATTGAGGTGGACAATTAGAGTCAGTTGCTAAACGATGAAATTTAGTACCAGTATTGATGAATTTAGCAAAATCATTTTCGCCATAACTAGAAGGGTCTTCAAAAAAACATGTTCCGATAATTTCACCTGATAATAAATTGTATAACTGTGATGCTGTTTTTGAGTTTTCAACTGTATTATCATTGAATACATACGAACCAGATACTTTATGTAATTTTATTTGAAGCCCCTTCAGGACTTTCATCGCTTGATCATCTATATCATCAAAATCATTTTTAGGATATTCTATTTTTTTAGGTTTTTTGTTTTCACCCATTCCAAAAGATGGAGGCCATAGTTGAAAAGGTCTACCACTAATGTATGCATGTATAATCAATGATATTAATACAACTACAAGAATCATTAACAATATCATTAGAATGATAATGAGCGGTTCGGGTATATTTTCAAAAAAGGAATCCATTATATTTTATTAGTCAAAAAAATCGCACATATGCTTTGTTATGCTCCAGATAATTAATTTTCAATTTGAAAATCAAATTCATCAACGAGCGATTCTTGTATTTCTAAAAGCTTGTCATTTAATTCAGTTCTCAATCGTTCGATCCGTTTTGTAATCTCTTGCTCAGGTAATGGGTCGACGATCTCAAAATTTATAAGTTCTAATTCACCTGTAAACATCTCATATTCTAATGGTGAAGTCAAACCATCAAAGTTATACCCATCAAGTCTTTCTGCTTCATCTGATGTGAATTTAATCCTAGCAGTAACCCAAATTGCCCATTTCAAAACTCTATTACTAGATGAAAGAGCTGGTGATCTAAATGTGCTATTTATATCATTAAGCATTATCATAATGACTATTCATTTTCACTTATTATTATTTCAATTTGAACTTCTGTATTCTTACCATATGCTTCTTTCATTTTTCTTTCGATAACATCGTTATATTCATCGGAAAGGACACTCTCGGCATGGACGCTGTAATCCATAACCCTTAGTTCTTCTCTAAAACTCAGCTCTTTACCTGGGGGAATGGAGTTTAATGAAGCCCCCATAGAACTATCATATACTAATCTATAAAATTCAAAGAATGTGACCTCATCATGAGGATGTAAATTATAAGTAATAGCAATATGGCTCGCTCTCTGACCTTGGTCATCTACATGTACTCGATAAAATCTTGCATTACGTTTCATATTGATCGATTAATTTGGTTGAAATTAGAATCAAGACGCATAACGGCCCAGGTTTAACCTGCAGCGGGAACGCTACACCCAGAGAATGCGATAAGCATTCTCGCCGGCTGTGAATTTAGAAAAAGCAGAAAACTATGACCGCTGTCAGGTTGAAACCCATGTTAACGGTATATCAACTACAATAAAATGATGAGTTTAGAAAAAAATCGTTATGAGTCATTATCTAGACTCTTTTGATCTTTACTCTGTCCATCATTATCAGATTTTGAAGTCACATCTGATTTATCTTTTTTAATTTTTGGCGGTGGTGGCACCCATTCCCTGAGTTTTTGCCCCGCCTGTTCATAAAAATGTGGAACGGCTTGTTCTAACTCATCAATGAATACTCTGCTACCGGAAAAACGGCCTGCCAAATCTACCATATGGAAAATCTCGAATGTTTTTGGAACTACATCAGTGGTATCTGATGATAATACATCGGGATCTGCAAGCACCTCTGCGAGAGTTGCCTGTGTGTCTTCTGATCTACCGATACGAATCGCTTTGATGTACATGTCAGTTGTATAGACACCCTTTAACTGACGACGGAGCCAATTTACACGAGCACTTGTACTTTTTTTGTCTTGAGGAGCATCTAATCGCATGGAACTTACTATCGTTCTGGTTGCCAAATCAGCAGTAACATTTAAGTCAGCCGCGGCATCTGGAATTTCTAAACTACAATTAAGTGCTTTCGTTTTGACCAGTTCTTCGATATCGTCTTTTAGTCGTTTTTGTGGATCGGTTCTGTGAGTTCGTGATAAACGAAGTGTGACTGTAAGGCCAAGTTTACGACTCATGACAAGACATAGGTCGCGTTGTTCTTGATGCCAGGCTGAAACAGTGTTTTCAACCTCCTCGGATGCCTTATTTAAGGAAGCATTACTTTTTACTTTGCCCAGCACGTCTTTCCACTCACGGTTCATACTGTCAAACCGACTAATACCACTGGATGGATGGCGAAGATGACGCACGACTTCTTCTAGCAAGAACCGTTGATCTTCTGATTCAATTTCATTGCTTTCAAGTAGGAGGGATGCTTGTGTAAGCAGGTACGTCCAAGCCCAATGGTAGAGTTCGACACCCTTTTTTAGTTTCTTCGGAATTTTCACAGGGTGGTGAGATGGCAATGCAACAAATTGGTTTGTGATTGTAATCACGGCATTTATTTTATGCTGCTTTGCCTGATTTAGATAGTTTTCAAGTTGTTGCTCACCAACTTCTGAATTCCCGGTTTTCGCTTCAACCAATGCCATCCATTTGTTCTTTCCGGTATCAAGTACTAATAAACCATCTGGCCGGCCATTATTTGATGCTTTTCCTTTATTCTTTATTTCGTCAGCCAGGGTTACTTCCGTCCATGCATGAAGGGTTGCACGTTTACCTACTCTGATGCCAAGAGATCTTAACATTGCTTGGCGGAACTCGTAGACCCCTCTCATCGCTGCCAGAATTACAGATGCTGTTCGTTGCTCTCTATTGGTGTCGGCTACTACAGGGATTAGTCGTGCAGGTTCACCTTTTTTTACAAATTCAGGTAGCTTACTCATATTTGAGCTCTTAATTTTCGTTATCGTTTTTCAGTGTTTTGGTCAAAGCAGAAGCAATTAAGCCGGTCGGTACTGATATCAATCCGAGGCCAATCATCAAGATGAAAAAAGTGAAAATTCGACCACCAATAGTTAAGGGATAAACATCACCATAACCGACAGTGGTTAAAGTTGCCACAGACCACCACAGGCTGTGAAAAACCGACACGTATTTATCTGGTTGAGCTGGATTTTCAAAGTAATATATGCCAAGGGCAGAAACATACAGAACACAAAGTGTGATCATAAAAAACACGACCAGCTCCGCTTTGATGGTCTGAAATGCCCCAATAAGGCGATTTATAGCGTCATTATAGCGGGAGAATTTCATCATTCTGATAATGCGGAGCAGTCGAAATATCCTCACCGAGCGTAAATCCAGACCAATTGCGATATAGAATGGCAGAATGGCAACAAGATCAATAATTCCGTAAAAGCTGAAAATGAACCTCAACTTTTTGTCAGCTACAATGACTCGTAGAATGTATTCAATCGTAAATATTATGATCGTTAATAATTCAAATAGCTCAAGAAATGCGACAACGCGTGAATCCAAACCCGGTAGTGTTTCGACCGAAATGCTAATGAGCGATAAAACGATCAGTACCTTGACAAAAAGGTTGAAGATTCTTCCCCATTTGTTCTGTTCGTCTTCAACCAGTTTTTTAAGAGTTTTTCTAAACTCCATGTGCAGGAATCAGTTCAATAATTAAATCTATGTGCATGAAGAATTCGAGCAAGAAATTAATCCGTTAACGGCAAACGCATAACCGGCGTGGTCAATCAGTTATCATGGGGCGGGAACGCCCCACACGTCCGGTTGATGCGTATGTTAGCACACTTGGATTCATATACTAAGTGCAACACATGATTTTAAAAGAGAGGTGACCTGGCGTACCTTTGGTTTTTCTCACCGACCAAGGATTGGAAAACCATGAAAGAGTACAGCCAAATCACCTCACAGGAAAGATATATCATTTCACACCTAAGAAAACAGGGTTTCAGCCAGGCGGAAATTGCCCGGCAAACGGACCGTCATCGCAGCACGATCGGTCGAGAATTTCGCCGTAACAGCAGTCGCCTTGGCCATTATCGCCCGTTTAAGGCTCAGGAGAAGTCCAACGGCCGCCGATCGCGCTCCCGGCGTAATGAGCAGTTTGGTGACCGGGATTATCTCAAGGTCCATTTTTTTCTGCGCCGACAGTGGAGTCCTGAGCAGATCGCCGGAAGGTTGAAGCGCAACAAGCTTTTGAATATCTCGCATGAGACGATTTATCGGCACATATGGGCAGATAAAGCCGCTGGTGGGGTTTTGTACACGCATCTGCGCGGAGCCAGCAAACAGCGCCGCAAGCGTTATAAGAGTTATGACAGCAGGGGAAGACTTGCCGGGAAGCGACATATTTCCGAACGGCCGGCATCGATTGAGAAAAGGGAGCGAATCGGCCATTGGGAAGTCGATACGGTTGTCGGATCCGGGGATCAGCATAGTATCCTGACGCTGGTTGAACGCAAAACCGGATATGTGCTGATTGGCAAACTTCCCAACAGAAGCAAACTTGAGACTAAAAAACGAGCTATAAAATTGATAGAACAGGATCAAAAGCGATTTAAAACGATTACTGCAGATAATGGCACCGAGTTTCACAGGATCAAATCAATTTCTTGGGGAGTAAGTTGAATTTAGTAAATTCGGTTTATGGGAACCGAACTCATAAAACACTTTTTACCTTCACAGCTTGTGGAACATTTTGATGTGGAGAAGATCGAGCAGAAGCCGATACCAAAGACCCAGCGCTTTGAGATGCGCATTTATCTGAGTGAAAAGAACATTTTGCCAGAAGGTTGCAAAGCCGATGAATGGGAATCCAAAGGGTTTACCGACCCCAAAACCGTTCAAGACTTTCCGATTCGTGGAAAAATGGTCTATTTGGTACTTAAATGCAGAAGGTGGCGTCATAAGACTGATAAAGACAGAATCATCCGCAATGACTTCAGTTTTCTTGCCGAAGGGGCCAAAATGACCAGGGACCTGTCGGCTTTTTTAAAAGATACTGGTCGAGGAGCGTGAAGAGACCTTTAAAACGATCGCTGAATTGAATATGGTCAAACCGGCTACCCTTATTCGCCAGTACAAGAAACACAGCAGTGGTTTTAAAGACTGGGATCAAGCCTCCCACGCTGATAAGTGGTTGTTATTTCCGGAAAATGTAGGTCCGAATTTGAGCATAGACGAAGTAAGTATGTCCAATGGTGAGTTATATACGCTGTTGACCAACAAGTCAGGAAAAGGCCGAAAAGGCAGTCTGGTGGCCAGTATACAAGGTACCCGCACGCGAGATCTGGCCTGGGTATTGCTTAAACTCCCGGCCCGGCTGCGGGCAACTATTCTGGAAATATCGATGGATATGGCCAAAAACATTGAATCGGCTGTCAGGGAAGTTTTTTTCAATGCTAAAATTGTTACCGACCGCTTTCACGTTGTTCAGCTGGCTCAACGCTGCTTGCAACAAGTCCGAATTCAGCAATGGCGTAAGGAGTTGGAAAATGAAAACGAAGAAATGGCCCTGGCTCATAAATTTGGGCAGAAATACCGGCCAGAAGAACTGGTTAATGGCGATACGCCCAAACAACTGCTGGCACGCTGTCGGTTTTCACTTATGAAGTTTGATTCCCAAATAAAGGATAATAATCAATGGTTGCGGCTTAGAACAGCCTTTGAACGGTATCCGGAACTGGAACAAGCCTACAGGCATACCCTGCAATTGCGTGAAATTTTTAACCTCAAAGATCGCCGTGTAGCTCAAATTCGGTTGGATGCGTGGATAAAGAAGAGTAAAGACAAGTGCTTCAAAGAGTTTTACAGTGCTGCTAAAAGCCTGAAATGGCACCGGGAAACCATTCTGAACTTCTTTGATAACCGGACTACCAATGCATCAGCGGAATCATTCAATGCACGGATCAAGTTATTCCGGGCGAATCAAAAAGGAGTACGTGACACCAAGTTCTTTTTGTTCCGGATCTGTAAACTGTATGCCTAATCCCCAGAAAATTAACTTGACCCGTTTCACAGCTACCTGGATATCGAAGAGCGCTTAGGGGTTAGGTTTTACTTCGCCACACCATATCACTCCTGGCAGCGGGGAAGTAATGAAAATACGAATGGACTGATTCGTCAGTACCTGCCAAAAAGAAAAAGTATGAGTCACATCAATCAGCATCATTGTAATGCCATTGCTGAAAAACTAAACACCAGACCCAGAAAGCGATTGGGCTATAAAACACCGGAAGAATGCTATGAACGAAGATTTTAATTGTTGCACTTCAAAGTTGATACTAAGACACCAGATTAGCCGTCGTCAGTCAGTTCTTTTGGCTCTTTAGAAGTGATCTCCCCGTCAGGAAGCTGGTAATAGATTTTTCCGTTCTTGAAATAGACGTTGGGAATGCCAAGCCTTCGATTTTCTTCCTGGGCCTTACGCACACCGCGATTACCCAACCTGATTAATTCAGCGGAAAAGTTCTGGTTATAATTCCCGTTATTTTTCATAGTAATTTACCATTTCCTTAAAGGTAACGAATAACGACTCGTCAAACACATAATTTTGCTGATTTTCAAATCGAGCGACTTCCTGAAAGTCGTCCTCGGCATTGTAAATCAGATTCCATTGATCGCATTGCTCCCTATAAAAGTGCCAAAAATCACCAGGCTACGCCCGAACCTCCGGGAAATATCCTGATAGGGGACATGATGCCCACCTTTTCGTACACGAATAGTGACACGCTTATGACACATTTCAGGGTTAGCAAGAAAAACATATACGATAGTGATGGTAAAGTTATGATTTTGTCGGTAATTAAGAATTTTAGGCAGTAGAGATTTACCGGAAAGAGTGGATTCGATGATAATGTTTTCGCGATTTAGAACTGCCTCGTCTAAAGTAGAGAAAAACAGTTTTCCAGCTTGAATTCTAGCCGATAAAGGATCGGAAGGAGAGATCTGATAAGCAATATCATCAGCACTGATATAACGCATGTTTTGATTTTCAATGATTTCCCTTGCAACGGTAGTTTTACCCGATCCGTTGGGTCCGGCAACAATAATGATATGTTTATCTGGATTATTCGGGATCATGCTCGGAATATAAGTGATTCGAGCACGATTGAAAATTATGGTGTGCTAACGGCAAACGCATAACCGGCGTGGACAGCCGGTTATCTTGGGGCGGAAACGCCCCACACGACCGGTTGATGCGTATGTTAGAGCAAGCTACTTATGGAATTGCTAATAGCTTGGTTACTTAGGTTTTTGTTTGACATGACGAATCGTCAGAATTTCAATGAGATCGTCACCAATCTCGTATATGAGCAGATAATTGCCTTTAATAATCAACTCGCGTTTCATCTCATCGTTTAAAGTCGGAATCATTCGCCCTTTTAGCGGATGATCTTTCAGACTCAAAGCTTTATCCTCAACTTCGTCAATAAAAGCTAAAGCGGCATCGATGTTGTCCCGTGCGATGTAATCAGCGTAGTAGTCAAGCTTTTGAAGAGAAAGGGGAGACCAAATTATTTTCATTTAAGCTGTTTCAATCGTTCTCTTACAGATTTCATTGCACTTTGGTGAGGGACACCTTTACCCTGGTCCAATTCTCTGCGTGCTTGGTTGACTTCCAGAAGCATCTCGATAGTGTCAACCATTTCCTCATAGTCGGTTACATCGAGTAGGATAGCAGATCCTTTGCCGTGTTGAGTAATGACAACCGGTCTGTGGTCTTTCTTGACTTTCTGAATAATAGAAGCAGCGTTAGCGCGAAAAGCCGAAAGAGGTTGTATGTCTTTATCGAGATGGATGCGTTTCATGAGCGTACGTGTAAGTTACGTTTATGTACCATACATGATACATAAACTGGTACAGTAAAGCAATATGAGCAAAAATCTGTAGCTGCTCTAACGGCCCACGCATAACCGGCGTGGCAACTTATTAATAGTTGAGCGCAAGCCTCGTACACGCCCGGTTGATGCGAGTGTTAGACCTCTGTTGAATCTTCGAGTTCCAGACGTAACGTCTTTCCAAATGCCTGGGCATACTTTTCAAGAGTAGACAAACGAATGTCTTCGGCATGATTTTCAATCCTTGAAATTGCAGATTTCTTGGTATTGAGTCGTTCGGCGAGTTGCTGCTGTGTTAAGCCGGAGTCTTCACGAGCCAATTTGAGCATTGCCCCGATTTTAAACTTTTGATAGCCGGACTCAAAGTTCTCCGCAAATTTGGGATCTTTGGCTTTTCGTTTTTCGATGTACGCTTCCAGGTCACTCATTGGTTATCTCCTTTACGGCTTAGAAAATCTGTTTTTCGTTGTTCGGCGATGAGGATTTCGTTTTTCGGAGTTTTCTGGGACTTTTTAGTAAATCCATTTGTGAGGATGATGATTTTGCCTTTATACCAAAAGCCGAGCAGACGAAAGATATTGGATCCGGATTGTATGCGAACTTCCCAGATGTCATGAGTTCCTGAGAGTTTTTTAAAATATTCCCTGGGGACTCAATTCGTTGATTCGATTAAATTCAAAACCCACAAGACCTTTTTGGCCTGTTTGGCATTCAGAGCATCTAAAAACTCTTCTACTGGGGATTTCCAAGAGTGTGTTTTGTAGAACTGAATTTGTCTCATGCCTTGAAGTTAACAAAAACGTGAACACTGTAAAAATAGTATCGATGATGAAAGTCAAATATTTGTGGGTTATTAAGCCGGGGATGGAAGAGGTCTAACGGTCAACGCATAACCGGCGTGGCTATAAGTTAAAAAGGAGAGGGCAGTAGCCTCTCCCACGCCCGGTTGATGCGTATGTTAGCGCGATGATCAGCTTGAAAGTGATTCCAGAATAGCCTTTGGCTTCTTTTCGGCAATTTTAAGAAGTACTTTTGCCGGCCCATGGGGCTTTCTTCGTCCTTGCTCCCAATTACGAAGTGTGCCGACACTGATACCAAGTAAAGCAGAAAACTCTTGTTGGTTCATATTGTATTTCCTTCTGATCTGAGCCACGTCAGGGTCCTCTATGACGGTTCTTTTGGAGGCTGGTAACTTACCATGTCGTATTTTTCCAGCTTGTTTGATGCTCTGGGTAAGCTCATTGAAAAGTTCTTCTTTCATTTTAGATACTCCTGGACTAAATGTCTGAGTTGCTTGATTTGATCCGGTGACAGGTCATCTGCTTCATTTTTGGGATACGCAAAAAGCATGTAGATCTGGTTAGAGGAATCGATGTAGTAGTAAATGACACGAATGCCACCACTTTTACCCCGTCCGGAAGCGGCCCAGCGTTTTTTCCGAATTCCGCCACTTTGTTTGATAAGATCACCGGATTCAGGTCTGATAGTAAGTTCAAGCTGCAACAGGTGATAGTCCTTGTCGGAAATCAACTGTTTGATTCGTTTTGTAAAAATGGGTGTTTCAACAAACTCCATAGGTAACGATTGAATTTCTCCAAAAGTACGTCAATGGCGTATATTTTCAAAACGAATCTGAAAAGAATGCTTCTGAATGTGTTATTGAGTCAGAGCGCTAACTATTTAATAGATTGCAAAAACACCTTTAAGGAAAAAGTCACATAAAGGATTCAATTGCAAAGATAATTTATAAAAAAGTCACGTAAGGGAGACAAAAAATCTACTTGTGTTGTGTAAGGATTTGGGCTGGTTTATTGTCTTATGAGAAAAGCTGATTTCAGAGATACTATTGTCTTATATATCGTCTGCTCAGCCTGTTCTTCAATTTTTTCAATGATGACACGATAATCTATGCCGGCTAAAAAAAAGAAATTGCTTCAGCAACTCAGGGATGCCATCCGAAGAAAGGGCTACAGCCTCAGTACCGAGAAGAATTATGTGAAATGGACTCGTGAATATGTGCTTTTTCATGACAAGAAACATCCGGTGGATATGGGACAGGATGAGGTGACGGATTTTCTTACGTATCTGGTTAACAAGCGCCGTGTATCCCCATCGACCCAGAATCAGGCCCTTTGTGCTTTGATTTTTTTGTACCGGCAGCTTCTGGGAATGGAAGATTTTTATGTGGACAAAGTCGAGTGGTCGAAGAAAGCTAAAAGGATTCCCGTCGTGCTGAGTGTTGATGAGGTTACAAAGGTAATGGATCTGCTTCAGGGGAAAGCATTGCTTCCGTTGAAACTGATGTATGGCGCCGGCTTGCGGGTATCGGAATGCATCAGACTAAGGGTTCAGGATCTTGATCTGGAGTACCGGCAACTTATCATCCGGGACGGCAAAGGGAAAAAGGACCGAACCACCGTTGCTCCTGATGCACTGATCGACGGTATCAGCCGGCAAGTTCGCCTTGTCAAAAGAATTCATGATCATGATTTGAGCAGGGGATATGGTGAGGTCGTCCTGCCTTATGCCTTGCAAAAAAAGTATCCATCAGCCGGAAAAAGCATCAACTGGCAGTTTCTTTTTCCATCCGGCAAACTAAGCCGTGACCCCCGGACGAAAAAGATATCCCGGTTTCATATTTCCAGAGAGTCAATGCACCGGGAATTGCAACGGGCTGTCAGACTTGCAGGAGTATCGAAAAAGGTCACAACCCACACGCTGAGGCACTCTTTTGCAACACACCTGTTGCAGGCCGGTTATGACATCCGGACCGTCCAGGAACTGCTTGGACATAATGATGTTTCAACGACCATGATCTATACTCACATTCTCAAAACGGGCGGTCATGCCGTCAGAAGCCCGCTCGATGCAACTGTTAACCCCAGGGGCTTTGCCGGGCGCTCAGGCTAAGGCCTTGTCATGCTTGCATGATAAGATTTTACCGGGCATTCAGTCTATGTTCTTATCAGGTGTTTGGGTTAAGGCCTTATCTGTTTTTCAGTCTAAGGGCTTATCAGGTATTCAGTCTAAGATATTGCGGGATGGTCTGGCATAAAGTATTGCGGGAGTTTGGGATAACACTTTCTGCCATTTTTTACAGCTCCGCCTTGTAAGTCCCACATATCACTCCGAAAATCACCTTATCTGACTGCCGGGAACCGATTCGTCATAAGGTTAAATCCCAAAACGGACTCCATCCAAGTGCCGGAATGAATTCCAAAATCACATTGATCTGTGACCGCGCAGGGGGCTTAGTGTCATTCGCCTGCTCACATCAGCCAGCCGATAACAGCCTGGAAAAGCGGTACTGGTCTCAGATTGAGGAATAATTCTGCTCTTGTGTATGTATTCGGAATTCATCGGGTATTATGTGCGCTCACATTGAGCCTGAATTCGTAGCGGGATATCGTCCTGCAGACGCTGCTGATACCACAACTCCCGCATCTTTTTATCAGTGTAACCCTATCATTATAATTCTTTGACAACTGCTAATCAATATAGTGGCATAAAAAACATGGTATAAGGACAAAGATATCAGGAGAAGAATATCAGGACAAAAGTATCAGGTTGAGCATATCTCCACAAATGGGCACGATTGCACGGGCACGAGTGCACGAGCAGGACTGTACGGGCACGACCGCATAAGTTGTAAAACCGTTCCCGATGCCCCGACGGTCATTTCACTTGTCCGGTTTTTCTCCTGCATTGAAACTGTCATAATCCGGCAACTTGTCATATCTTGCCAGCCGAAACATCTGATGAAGTACCAGATGAAAGACCTGATGAAGTACCAGCTGAAAAATCCATTGGAATAAATGGTCGAAACACCGGATTCGTCGAAACACGGATTTAAATAAAAGGCCGGAATACCCATTGAAATAAATGGCCGGTCCGACAGAAACATTTGATTAACGCAGGCAATGAAAGAAATGAGTGAGCATAAAAGTCAGGATAACGGAAGCAGTGAAGAACGCACCCCGAAGAATTTCCTTGAGGAGATTATTGAAAAGGATCTGAAGGAGGGACGCCAAGAATCGGTACTCACACGCTTTCCACCCGAACCCAACGGCTATCTTCACATCGGCCATGCCAAGTCGATCTCTGTGAATTTCGGTCTGGCTGATCAATACGGCGGGGAAACGAACCTTCGCTTTGATGACACCAATCCGGTCACCGAAACCATCGAGTATGTCGAAAACATCAAACACGATGTGCGCTGGCTGGGCTATGAATGGGCACGCGAACTGTATGCCAGCAATTATTTCGAGGATCTGTTCGGGTTCGCCATCACGCTGATCCGCAAGGGCCTGGCCTATGTTGACGACTCGAGTTCCGAAGAAATTGCCGCCGCCAAGGGCACCCCGACCCGCCCCGGGACAAACAGCCCGTATCGCGACCGCAGTCCGGAAGAAAATGAAGACCTTTTCCGGCGGATGCGGGACGGCGAGTTTCCGGAAGGAACCCGCACTCTGCGCGCAAAAATCGATATGGCATCGCCAAATATGCTGATGCGCGATCCGGTCATTTACCGCATCAAACACGCTCCGCACCATCGAACCGGCGACAAATGGTGCATCTACCCAACCTACGACATGGCCCACGGACAATCCGACGCCATCGAAAAGATCACCCATTCCATCTGTACCCTGGAATTCATGCCGCATCGTGAGCTTTACGACTGGTTCATCGAAAAGCTGGAACTGTTTCCATCCCGCCAGTATGAATTTGCCCGCCTCAACATGTCGTACACCATCATGAGCAAGCGAAGACTGCTCAGACTGGTCGAGGAAAATTATGTCGACGGATGGGATGACCCCCGGATGCCGACCATATCCGGCCTGCGCCGGCGCGGATACACCCCCGAAGCTATCCGGAATTTCTGCACCCGAATCGGTGTGGCCAAACGCGACAATCTGATCGATGTGTCACTTCTGGAATTCTGCGCCAGGGAGCATCTCAACAAAATATCGCTCAGGCGGATGGTGGTTTTTGATCCGATCAAACTGGTGATCACCAACTGGCCGGAGGGACAGGTCGAGCAGCTGGTAAGTGAGAACAATCCCGAGGATGATGCGGCCGGTAACCGGATGATCCCGTTCAGCGGTGAACTGTACATCGAGCGCGGTGATTTTATGGAGGATCCGCCGCGCAAGTTTTTCCGGCTGGGACCCGGACGAAGTGTGCGTCTGAAGAGTGCTTTTATCGTCACATGTGATGATTTTGTGAAGGATGAGGATGGAAATGTGACCGAGGTGCATTGCCGGTATCATCCGGACAGCCGCAGTGGCAGCGATACATCCGGAATCAAGGCCAAAGGAACACTGCACTGGGTAAGTATTCCGCATGCGCACAAAATCGAAGTCCGGGAATATGACCGCCTGTTTGATGCCGAAAATCCTGTTGACGAAGCGGCCAAAGCAGCTAAGGCGGAAGAGTCCGGTAAAGCGAAGGAAGCCGGTAAAGCGAAGGAAGCCGGTAAAGCGAAGGAAGCCGGTAAAGCGGAAAATGCCGTTAAAGCGGAAAATGCCGGTAAATCGAAAAATTCCGGTAAGGCGGCAGAGGACACACATGCTGGTAAACCCTCAAATCCGGGAGCAGCCGGTAGTTCACAAGATGCGACATCGCCTGAAGATGCTTCAAATTCGGCAGAAAGCTTACAAAAGCACGATTTCACCGATTACATCAACAAAAACAGCCTGAATATCATCAGTGAAGCCTATGCAGAACCGGCAATGGCTGATGAGCCGTCCGTCGCAGAGAACGGACCGAAGGAGTATTACCAGTTCATGCGCAAAGGGTATTATGTCCCCGACAAGTACTCAACAAAGGAGAAGCAGATCTTCAACCGGACTGTCACCCTGCGCGATACCTGGGCAAAAAAGCAAAAAAAGAAGTAGACGGACAATCAGGCTTGCATGGCGCTGGCAGTCAAGACTGCCGGGCGGTGATCCCTGCCGGTAGTTCCATCGAGTGAACCAGGGTATTAGTCCCAGCCAGAGTGATCTCAGCGAGTAACTCCTGGGCAGTAATCCCGTGCAATATCTTCAGTCAGTAAACCCGGGAAGTGGTCTCTGATAGAAATCCAAACCAGTAATCTCTGACAAAGTAATCTCAGCCAGTACCCTGCTGTTATGTGCGGGTCGGAAGCAGTACCGCGGTGATCACCTCGTCATGACGCTCGTTGATCGCATCGATGACGCCGTCATCAGGCTTTACGTCCAGCTGGATGCTGCAACAGGCCGTCTTCATACCGTCGAAAATCACGTTTTCCATCTCCTGGGCATTGATTCCGGCATCTTTCAGCTCGGCAAGGACATTGGCCAGCACTCCCGGTTTGTCGAAATGCCGGACGATAAGCTGCCACGGTGCCTGGGTTTTCTCGCAGCGGTTCAGCCAGTTGCGAACGGTGCCTTCCTGCAGATACCCCCTGACGATGTCGACGGCATCCATTGCCACAGCCATCTGGGCCTGTTTTGTGCTGGCCCCGATATGGTGGGTGATATACACATTGTCCAGCTTCTGAAAGCGGCTTGTGAATTCTCCCTTTTTGAATTCCGGCTCGTCCGAAAAGACATCCAGTCCCGCCCTGATCCGGCCCGAATTCAGCTCCCTGTACAGCGCCTCCTCATCGACCACTTCGGCCCGCGCCGTATTAATGAAAAACGCACCGTCTTTGAGTCCGGACAGCACATCGGATGAAATAAGGCTTTTGGTTTCGGGACTCATTGCAAGGTGAATACTCAGAATATCGCACTGAGAGGCGACTTCCTTCACGCTTGCAGCGCAGGTGACATCCAGCTGTTCTGCTTTTTCAGGTGTCAGCGACCGGGACCAGGCAACCACCGGCATCCCGAAAGCCCGGGCACGACGGATGACCTCGGTTCCGATTTGTCCGGTTCCGATGATTCCGAGGGTTTTTCCATAGAGTCCGTCCGCCTTGCTGTACACAGCTTTTTTCCAGTTTCCGCTTCGGAAGTCAATGACATTGTCCGGTAAGAACCGGTCAAGTGAGAGTATCAGCCCCATAGTCAGCTCGGCCACAGCGATGGAATTCTGCCCCGGACAGTTGGCAACAAATATCCCTGATTTGCTGGCGGCATCAAGGTCGATATTGTTTACACCAGCGCCCGCCCGGATGATCAGGGTCAGATTGGGACTGTTATTTATGCATTCTTTGGTAACAACCGTGGACCGGACAACCAGGACCATCGCTTTACCGATGCCGTTTGCGATATCGGATGAAGTGGCATCAGGATGGTTTTCTACTTCGCAGCCCAGACTTCCAAGTTCTTTCAGCGCCGCTTCCGGCAGTTTGTCAGCCAGATAAACGATCATGGGATCCTCCTCACTTGAGTTCGAAATAATTGACAGAAAAGCGGTTCCAGGTTCATATTAGCACGTTTGCAATCGGAAAGCAACGGGATTATGCAGATTCAGGTCTCATTTTTCCCCTGCCTGTGTTATCTTTGAACCCTTCGGCGAGTACCATCTTGCTGTTATAACAGGACTTGGAAAATATAATATTGCCAGACAATGGTGCCATTCTATGCTTTGCTGTATTTAATCGTTTTTATATACGGAAACGTCATCCTTCCAGCCGGATCCGGGACTATGGAGGCTGTGCCCCATAAAACTCCGGAGTTTAATTCTGATACTTCCGAGATTTTTTCAGCTATTTCTGAAATAGCTTTAGTTACTCCTGTAATTTCCGCCTCTATCACTGAAATTGCTCCAGATGTTCCTGATGCTCCTGATGCTCCTGATGCTTTTACTTCTAATCCTGAATTTACTTCAATTTCTCCGGCATTCGCCTTTGATATTCAAGAAACAGCCAGTTCAAATCCCGAATACGCCTCTGCGGAAACGAGCGAGAGCAACCAGGACCGCAATCGAATTTTTGTTTCACCCGATTCGATCCTTCACAAGGATCTGGATGAGGTGATTATCAGCGCTCAGCGCACTCCGGTACGCCATTCGGATCTGCGGCGATCCGTTAGGGTCATTGAGCGCAGCGAAATTGCTGTTTCTTCTTCGCAGGATCTGACCAATCTTCTTTCCGGTGTGCAAAGTGTCGATATCCGTCATCGCGGGACTTTCGGAATGCAGTCGGATATCAGCATCCGGGGTGGCACGTTCGATCAGACATTGGTACTTCTGAATGGTGTGAATGTCACCGATCCGCAGACCGGACACCACAATCTCAACGTGCCGGTCGATTTGCAGAGCATTGAGCGCATAGAAGTTCTGCATGGACCGGGCGCGCGTATCTTCGGTCCGGATGCGTTCAACGGAGCTGTCAACATTATCACAAAAGAGCCCGGTGAGTCACAAACCGGCGGATCTTTTACAGGAGGCCAGAAGGGGCTTGGTCATGGAAATATCCGGACAGGCTTTCAGACCGGCCCCGTCTCCCATCATCTCTCACTGAGCGGCATGAGAAGCGACGGATTTACGGATAACACCGATTTTACATCAGGCAATGTTTTTTATCGCTCACAATTTGCCGCAGAGTCCGGCCGCTTCGACTTGCAGGCCGGATATAACGAAAAAGCATTTGGCGCCAACAGCTTTTACACTCCGCAATTCCCGGATCAGTACGAACATACCCGGGCGGGGTTTTTGTCGCTCCGATGGCTTCCTGACGGAGCTTTGCGACTGACGCCTTCGGTCTACTGGCGTCGTCATCATGACCGCTTCGAACTGTTTCGCCACGACAGTCCGGATTGGTACGAAGGCCACAATTATCACCGCACGGATGTCATCGGCGCGGCTTTGAACTGGGTGCATGTAAACAGGCTGGGGACCACATCGGCCGGACTGGACTATCGCTATGAGCACATTTACAGCAATGTCCTCGGAGAGGAAATGTCGCAGCCCGTGCGTGTGCCGGGGTACCTTCAGGCCGGCGATCCAACCGATGACGACCATGCCTGGTATACACATGCTTACAGCCGCTCGGGGCTTAGCCTGATGGTTGAGCAAAGTTATGCTTCGGGACCGTTTTCGGTGTCCGGAGGTACGTTAATTCACACTAACTCGGATCTGGATGCTGCTCTTACCCTGTTCCCGGGACTGGACCTGGGCTGGCAGTTACACGATAACCTGAGGTGGTATGCATCCGCCAATCGCACGTTGCGGCTCCCGACATTCACAGATCTGTTTTACAGCGGGCCGGATAATATCGGCAATCCCGATCTTGAACCGGAAAAGGCGGTTACCGTGGAGACCGGCCTGAACAGCAGTTTTGGAGGGATGAAGGCCGACATTGCTGTTTTTCGGCGATGGGGAAGGGATATCATCGACTGGGTTCGTCCGGAAGTCAATGAGCGCTATGTTTTTGCATCGGCTGATGAGCAAATGCGTGGTCACAATAACAATGTGCATATAATCGCTGATGAGAACATATGGCGCAGCGACAATCTTACGGATGTCACCATTACCGGATTTGAAGCGGGTATCAGTGTTCCCGTTACAAGGTTGCTAGGCGGTGAAAATTCTGGCCCGAATCGACGCCTGCGCGTTCAGTATACCTATCTTCACGCGGACAAGCACAGCGGAGATGTTATTTCCAACTACGCCCTGGATCACCTCAGTCACAAACTGGATATTCGCCTGAATGTGCCCTTTACCGGCAGCAATGGCTTTACCGCAAAAATTTCCTGGCAGGACCGGGCCGGCGGATACCTGCTCTATGAGGACGGGGATTTCACCGGAACCCAACCGTTCGATTCGTTTTGGCTGACGGATCTGAGCGCTTATCAGCACATAGGCCGGTTCCGGCTCTTTGGAAATGTCACCAATGTGTTCGATACCCGTTACGTGGATATCGCCAACGTTCCGCAACCCGGACGCTGGGTCTCTGCCGGATTCGATTTTGAGCTGTAAACGCCCCGGGGAAAACTGCTGTCAGTACGAAAGCTCCGGACTGACGCCGAATTCTTCGGGATCCAGTCCAAGCATTTCAAGCTCATGGCGTACGATAAACTGACTCAAAACTTCCAGGTCATGTATTTCCAGCATATGCATCGAGCCGTCACGAACAAACTGATGCCCGGGATGATCTATATTTTCGAGCCAGCTAAGATCCACTTGTCCCGGGTAGAAAAGAGATGTTTCGAACCAGTCCGGCTCTGCTTTATCCAGTGGACCATCGGTGAATTTGGCATGGATGACCGTCAGGCCGTCCGGATGGTCGCTTGAGTTTGTGTTGTCAGAGTCTCCGAAGGCAACTCCGTAAGGCACGGATACGTAATGCCACCTCGCGCCGGCCCCATCAGTATGTGCGGCAAATGCGACATTATATGTGTTGCCTTCTGCGATGGTCTTGCTGTCCTTGGGACCGGGTGCATCAAGGGTACGCGTAATTGTGATATCCCAGAACCCGTCGCTCCAGTAACCATCTGCCTTCAGAGCTCCACGGCTGCCCTCCGGTTCCTGAAGGAAGCGCTGAGGCAGAGCGTCACCGTCCAGCCAGTCGTGATCCGGATCAAACGGAACAGAATTACCCACATAGATGTAGTAAGGGTCTTCCTGGCCGTATTGACGATCCAGAAGGCTGTCCTTGCGAAGCGCATACCGACCGACTACCTGAGGATCGAACATAAATTTGGGCTGACCGGAGTCATCGTTGTTATCCGTAAACATTCCTGTACCTTCAGACCCGTGCCGGTATTCGAGAACATAACCATTGTCAGCATATCCGAGCGGGTTTGACCGGTGCGCCCGCCACTGCCATAAATCAAGAAAAGCGCCTTCTTCACGCAGCTGATCCAACTCTTCGGTGGACCGCGTTTGTGACCAGTGATATTCATCCTGCACTTCCTCCCTTGATTCCCTGATGAATTTTCTCACATCAGAACGTCCCAGATTCCCGCCAAGATGAGGGTGAACTTCTACGGAAGATGGCGGAGCAGCATTTGTGAGGGACCGCATGCCGGGATGCACGGTCACAAAACCACCGATTTCAGCAAAACCCTCAACCGATCCGTCGTCAAGCATCATGGAAACACGGTCCTCATATAAACCATGCTTGTCAGGACCCTGACCGCCGCTGCCATAGCGATTCCATTCTCCATCCTCATACACCAGATATTGGTGGTACCATGAAGGTCTGTCCGTTTCGAATCGAAAATGTACACGTACCGAGTCTTCATTGTAGGTGAATGCCACATCAAGTGGCCGGACCAGATCTTCCATTGCCGGGATATACACATTTCGTTCAAGATCGGCATAGAGCGGTTCGCCGGATGCCAGCGCCGGTGTATGACTCTCCGTGGAGTGGTTTTCGGTGGAGGGGTCATCTGTTCCGTCGTGATCATCGTAAGCCTGCTTGTCATTGCAGGATGTGGTTGTCACAATGAGTATAACCGCAAGAGCGGATACAAAAGCAAGCGGGTATGATCTGAATCCGGAATGTTGTGCAGGCCGGGATGTGAAGCTGCGGTGCATTGTTACGCTATGTCACATGATGACATCTGGGTTGGATATTAAAAATGCCGGGAATGTCAAAAAAGGAAACTGTCAAAAGGATTTGCTCAATAATAAGAAATGATTCGTTAATGAGCCTGACAGAATACATCCGCAACGGAGAGAAAAGTGTAAAAAGGAAAAAGAGAAATGGAATCTGGGAAAGTGCCGAAAAAAGCGGAACCGAATGGGGGAGAGTGAGGAAGAAAGGTGAAAAGAAGCGGGGAAGTGCGGGAAAAAAGCGGTGAAAAGTGATCCGGGGAGGAAAGGGCTTCCGCCGGGAGGGAAACGGGATCCCGTGTTTTGAGGGATGTTTTTACTGCCCGTTTCCGCTGTTCATCGGGAATAATACTGTATTGGTACAGTTTATCCCGATACGGAAAGTTATGATGGTTTGATATGGGTGCTTCGTTTATTTAAACGGTATGAAGGAGCACATGATGTCATGTGCGCTGGTATGGACGTCTGTTTAGTTTGAAGCGAACTCTTCATGGGTTTCATAGCTGAGCTCTTCGTTTTCGAGCGCCTTCATCATTGCCGTGTATGCAAACAGCCTGGTTTCACTTTCCGGATGTGCTACAGATACATCGCGGAGCAAGTCGGTGAGTGCCATTGGTACAGGCTGTTCATTGGTTGTCAGCCTGGCTGTGATCTGCAAAAGCAACGAATCAAGTACTGCAGCACGCTGATAGCCCTCTGATTCTTCATGCAGCTCTCTGGCGAGACGGCTCATTTCACTTGATGTGAAAACAACATTATCAGCGTCAAAGGCCCAGTTCATTGACTGATTCTGAACAGTTTCCTGATTGCCGTCCATATTATTAGTCGTTGACTCACCCTGAGTTATAAAGAAGAGTGTTATGATAAGCAGCGGAATAAAAGCTGCAAATATTGCTGTTGTGTTTTTTGTGTTTGGATATCTCATAATGATATTGTCTGGTTTTTGTTCACATTTAAAAAGAATAGGAAGAGATATTTTCTCTCAATTTTTAAAAGCAGGCAGATTCCTGCATTTGTGCAAATGGTGCTATTCTTTTTGTTATCCGTACACAGGATTTTACTCTGTTTTTGATACGTGATAATATAACCAAAATTGCGTTCAAAAGGTTCTCTTTGTTGCTGTAAAATGTTTTGGTGCAATAATTTACCGTGTAGTGGAAGGGCTTTTCCATGTATATATAAGGGGTATGGAATAATGGACTAAAAATTTACAAAAATGTGAAAGCGGTTTTTTGTAGTATAGCAGCCATGTAAAAACGCTTTCAATAGAATAATGACACAAAAATGTATGAAAGCCCTTTTTGGAAACGCTTTTATTTTAATATAAAATGGAATAACGAACACTTTTTTTATGTATCGTGACAAGTAATTAATATGGAAAAGGAGCAAAGACAGGATGCTGCATTTAAAATCAGCACGGGAACGCACGGAGTGGAATAATCAGGAACCAGCGCGAAATGACCTGAAAGAAGTTTTTTTAATTACTGGAATCTTAAATTGACTATCCCTTATTTTGCCTGTGAAAACCAACGCTCTCAATCTGAAAAAGCGCTTTATGAAATCATGAAGAGGCGCATATTGTTACCCTTGTCAGATATTGTAGTGAAAAACAACCGTATTATAAGAAACAACACCCGGTAATTGCGGATTTTGAACTTTAAAAAACAGGAGAAAGCA
Organism: Natronogracilivirga saccharolytica; assembly: GCF_017921895.1. Taxonomy (NCBI): domain Bacteria; kingdom Pseudomonadati; phylum Balneolota; class Balneolia; order Balneolales; family Cyclonatronaceae; genus Natronogracilivirga; species Natronogracilivirga saccharolytica. The sequence continues at coordinate 240,558 of NZ_JAFIDN010000005.1, read as the reverse complement.
TGACACAGGCATATTTTAACGTCCCGGAACCGAAAAACGAACCGTATCTGTCGTACGCCCCGGGCACTCCCGGCAGATCAGGGCTGCAGGCCGAACTGAAACGGTTAAGCTCCGAAGAAGTTGAAATTCCACTGATTATCGGAGGGAAGGAAGTACGGACAAACAGCACCAAGCCTGTCGTGATGCCTCATAATCACGGTCACAAACTCGGTACATTGCACCTTGCAAATAATAAAGAGGTCAATATGGCCATCGAGGCAGCACTCGAAGCGCGCAAAGAGTGGGCAGCAACACCATGGCAGGACCGCGTCGCCGTATTTCTCAAAGCAGCAGATATGCTGACCGGCAACTGGCGGTATACGATCAATGCCGCCACCATGCTCGGTCAATCAAAAACACCGCAGCAGGCCGAAATCGAGGCTGTCGGCGAACTGGCCGATTTTCTTCGTTTCAACGCCCACTATCTTACAGGCGTAATGTCCGATCAGCCTTACTCGCCTGATGGTATGTGGAACAGAGTAGAATACCGTCCGCTCGAAGGATTCCTGTTCGCAGTAACGCCGTTTAATTTCACGGCCATTGCCGTTAACCTGCCCACTTCCATGGCGATGTGCGGCAATGTGGTGGTCTGGAAACCGGCAACCAGTTCCATTTACTCGAATTTTTTCATGATGAAACTGCTTCAGGAAGCGGGTCTGCCCGATGGTGTCATCAACTTTGTTCCGGGTTCCGGTCCGGATGTCGGTGATCCGGTCATGGAAAGCCCCCAATTTGCCGGACTCCAGTTTACCGGATCCGAAGGCACATTCAATCATCTTTGGAAGAAGACAGCTGAAAACCTGGACAAGTACCACTCTTACCCGCGGATTGTCGGAGAAACCGGCGGGAAGGACTTTATTTTTGCCCACAACTCAGCAGATGTCAAGGAACTTGCCGTTGCTGCACTCCGGGGAGCATATGAATACCAGGGTCAAAAATGCTCCGCTGCATCACGGATGTATGTTCCGGAGTCGATCTGGCCGGAATTCAAAGAGACATTTCTGGCCGAAGTGGCAAAAATCAAGACCGGCGACATATCGGACTTTTCCACTTTCATGGGAGCGGTAATAGATAAAAAAGCCTTCGACAGCATTACCGGGTATATCGATTTTGCAAGTGAAGCCGATGACGCGGAGATAATCGCCGGAGGCTCATACGATGACAGCACCGGCTACTTTGTGGAACCGACCGTCATCCTTACCGGTAACCCGCATTTCAAAACCATGCAGGAGGAAATATTCGGACCGGTGCTCACGATCTATGTCTACAAGGATGATGATTTCGAAGCGACCCTCGATCTTTGCAACAAGACATCACCATACGGTCTTACCGGAGCGATTTTTGCCAAAAACCGGTATGTCATCAATCAGATGTCAGATGCCCTTCAGGATGCGGCCGGCAATTTCTATATCAATGACAAGCCGACCGCAGCCGTAGTCAACCAGCAGCCGTTTGGAGGCGCACGCAAATCCGGTACCAATGATAAGGCCGGAAGCAAGCAGAACATGCTTCGCTGGCTCTCGGCACGTGCCATCAAGGAAACCCACGAACCGCCGAAGGAGTGGGAGTATCCGTATATGGGATGAACGGATTGAATGATGCGATGAGAAAGTGGAGACAGCATCCGGTCTGTACTCCATCTCATCGCCCGTTTACCTGTTGCGATGCAGGACAGGATTTCATCAGGCAGATGCCATGCCCGGGCGGCTTTTCAGCAACTTCCTCAAATTGCAGCCAAATCTTGAGAATGCAGCTGCTTTCTGAAAGTGCAGCTGTTTCCTGTGAAAACAGTCTCTTTCTTAAAGTGCAGCCGTCTCCCCCAAAAAAAATCCGGGCGGCAAATTTTTTCCAACAATTTGCTGTTCTGTTCGTCTAATGAGATGATAAGTAGTTTGCTGTCATAGTTTAATCCAGTACCCGTAACATTGACCGTTATCTGTAACCTTTCATAGCTTAATCCGGATGTCTTGATTACACGATTTACTTGTACCGCAATTTTTTTAGCTTCACTATTTTTGATGACATCATGCGGAAGCGATTCCGGCGGCCAGGGACGTGGCGGCGGCGGATGGCAGCAGGAACGGGAAGCTGTCAGCGTTGAAGTGGCATCTGTTTCCACTTCTTCCATTTCCGAACAGATCAGAGCTTTCGGATCTATCAAGGCTCAGGATGTGGTTACCGTTATCCCGCAAGTCAGTAACCGGATTGTCCGCATTGATGCCGATCTCGGCGATTCCGTAAGCCAGGGTGATGTTCTTGCAAAAATTTATGACGTTCCCTACCGGGATGCCCTCGAGCAGGCACAAGCGCAGCTTCGCCAAAGCCGGTCGGCTTACCAGCGGGACAGCACGAGTTATGAGCGGCAGCAGCAGCTGTATGAGCGCAATGCCGCAAGCCGGAGCGAACTGGATGATGCCCGGTCGGCATACGAAAGCAGCAGAGCCCAGTATGAATCCGCCAGAGCCGCGCTCACGCAAAGCCGTGAAGATCTGGAAAATACCGAAATCCGGTCTCCGGTCGATGGCGTTGTGACAAACCGGATGGTGGCCCAGGGTGATCTTGCCCGCACCGGAGAGCCGGCATTTGAGATAGCCAATATCGTCGGTTATGAAACCAGGCTCTTCCTGCCGACGCAGGACTGGGAAGAGATTACGGTGGGGCTGCCTGTTGAACTGCGGTTTTCCAATCGGGACGGAATTGCCGCCGAAGGGGTTGTATCCAGAATCAGTCCGCAGTTGAACGAAGCAACCGGCCTTGGTGAGGTAGTGGTCAGTCTTACTGATATCTCTCCGCGCGTCCGCCAGGGATCACTTATGGAGTCACGCGTAACGCTCAGGACCAACGAAAACTCCGTCGTCATCCCGCGTTCAGCAACCATCGAGCAAATCGAAACCTATATCGAGCCGGAAACAAATACGGTGGAAATCCGGCGTAACTATGCCGCATTCGTTGCTGTTGGCGACACCGTTGCCGAGCAGCGCCAGATTGAAATCGGGCTTGAGCAAGGCGAACGTGTTGAGGTGCTGTCCGGACTTGAGCCGGATGAAAAGCTGATTATCACCGGTCAGCGGAACATCAGCGACGGGGACCGGATACGCGTCGCCGGACAGGATCGCCGGCCCGGGCAGGAACAACACCTTGAGGGCGAACCGCCGTCAGAAACAGCGGGAAGTAACCGGTAATAGTTGCATATGAAGAACTTATCCCGACTTGCAGTTAAAAGGCCGGTCACTTTTTTGATGGCAAGCCTGATCCTGATCGGTTTCGGAATTTTCGGCCTGATGAATCTCAGGCTGAACCTCTATCCGGATGTTTCGTTTCCGACCGTCACCATTTATACCACATACGAAGGTGTGGCTCCGGAAGATATGGAAACGCTCATCACCAGGCCCATCGAAGAATCCGTGGGCAGCGTGTCGGGCATCGAGCGGGTCCGGTCACAGTCCAGCCAGGGGGCGTCGGTAGTGCGGCTGAACTTCAACTGGGGCACGGATCTGTTTTTTGCAGAGACCGAGGTTCGCAAACGTCTTGATATGATCCGGCGGAGTCTGCCGGATGATGCCGAGCAGCCCATCGTCTTTTCGTATGATCCGAATGACGAGCCTGTTGTCGTGCTTACTTTGACCAGCAACAACCGGAGTCCCCGCGAACTGCGCACCATCGCCACCCAGCAGCTGGAACAACGCATTGAACGCATCAGCGGCGTGGCATCGGCCGCTACCGCAGGTGGTTACGACCGCCAGATCAATATCCGGATTCGCAGCGCCGACATGCGCGCGTACAACCTGAGTATATCCGATATCGCCGGCACGCTGCGTGATGAGAATATTCAGGTGCCTGCGGGTGAGCTTGAGGAGGGAGAGACCACCTACTCACTGCGTACGGTTGGTGACTTCCGGAATATTGATCAGATTCGTCAGACCGTTGTCGGAAACAATGAGGGTAGTCCGGTCTATCTGAAGGATGTCGCCCGGGTGGAGGACGGAATCGCCCAGCCGATCGGTAATGTCCGCGTACAGGGTAATGACGGTGTGATCATCAACGTATACCGGCAAAGCGACAGCAATGTGGTCATGGCTGCCGGGGGAGTGATGGAATCGATAGAGGATCTCCAACGGATCCTGCCGGCCGGCGTGCAGCTGGATGTCCTGACAAATCAGGCTGATTTCATCGAGATGTCCATCCGGAACCTTATCCTGACAGCCTTTCAGGCAGTATTTCTTGTCATGCTGATGTTGCTGCTCTTCCTGCGAAGCGGGCGGTCATCACTGATTGTGGCGATATCCATTCCGGTCTCGATCATAGCCACCTTCAGCATCATGCACTGGGCGGATGTGAGCATGAATATCATTTCGCTTTCGGGACTGACCCTCGCCGTTGGTCTGGTCGTTGACAATGCCGTGGTGGTGCTCGAGAACATATTCCGGTTCCGTGAGGACGGGGAGGACGGTGCCAGGTCTGCTGTTCTTGGTGCGCAGGAGGTGTCCGCGCCGGTGGTTATGTCGACACTCACTACGCTTGTCGTTTTTCTGCCGGTGCTGTTTGTTCCCGGCATTGCCGGACTCCTGTTCCGGGATCTGGCGCTCACGGTCTCATTTGCCCTGATTGTTTCGGTATTGGTAGCTCTGACACTCATCCCCGTGATGGCATCCCGGTTTTTCAGCAGGGAAACGCAGCGTGAAGCCGAAAGCAAAAAGAAGGCAGAAGGTGCCGGCTCTGAAGGGGAGAGCCGCGCATTGACTCCGCTGCAGCGGCTGATGGCGTGGCGCCGGACATCCGTCATCAAAAGAATCATCAGTATTCCCGCTTTTCTGGTCCTGCTTCCGCTTTATCCATTTTACATGATGCTGGCGCTGCTGTTCGGCATCATCGGGAGATTCTTTTCTGAAAAAATCGCACCGGTTCTCGGTCGTGCATTCGACAGTGTCGAAAACCGCTACCGCAGAAGTATCGACAAGGTGCTGTCTTACAGCGGTTTCACCGTCTTCCTTGCGTTTGCCCTGCTTGCCGCGTCCATCCCCATTTTCTACCGGCTTGGCGGTGAGTTTTTCCCGACGGTGGATGAAAACAACATCGTTCTTGAGGTGCAGCGTGAGCCGGGAGTAAACCTTTTTGAGCTGGAACGCACGATTCTTCAGATGGAGGAAATCATTGAACGTGACGTTCCCGAAGCCCGGCTAGTGGTATCTGATTACGGTGACAAAACGGGAATCGAAGGTGCTGAAAATCCGGGAGGAAACCAGGGTGTCGTGAGGCTGGAGCTGGTTCCTGTGGGAGAGCGCTCGCGGAGTCAGCAGGAAATCACCGCATCATTGCTCCGGGCCATGCAGGATGTCCCCGCTGCAGAAATCCGCGAGCTTCGCGAAGACCCGCTGAGTCCGGACGGTGAGACCGGGCTTATTGTTCAGATCTACGGGTTTGACCCGGAAGTGCGCGAAGATCTTGCTTTTTCCGCAATGCAGCAGATGCGTAACATTGACGGCATTGCCGGACTGTTCAGTTCGGTTGATCAGGGCCGGCCGGAGCTGCGGATCAATATGGATCGTGAACGCATCGCCAGGGTCGGGATGAGCACGGCACAGGTAACCAGCGCCGTCAGTGATGCTGTAAGAGGAAATGTTGCCACCACGTTTGTGGATCAGGGCGTGGAGTTCGAAGTGATGGTACAGCTGGATCCGTTCGACCGCGCTCACTCGGGAATGCTCGACGATATCCAGCTACGGTCGCCGGCCGGTGACTGGATGCCGCTCAAAAACCTCGCGCAAATCGAGCGGGTGACCGGCCCCGCCAGCATCCACCGAATCAATCAGGAACGCATGGTTGAAATCAATGCAGAGCTCGGCGGTCTGGATCTGCGGACGGCCACAGAGCAGACACGAAGTGCCCTGAATCAGATGAACTGGCCTGAAGGATACCGCTATGAAGTAGGAGGGGCCGCCGAAGATCAGCAAAGTTCGTTCTTTTACCTGATGATCGCATTCATGGTGGCCGGACTGCTGACCTACATGGTCATGGCATCGCAGTTTGAAAGCCTGCTCGAACCGTTTATCATTATTGTCACCATACCGCTGGCGTTGACCGGCGTGCTGCTTATGCTGTGGTTCACCGGAACTCCGGTCAGTGTAACGGCGATGGTCGGTCTTGTCCTTCTGACCGGTATTGTGGTGAACAACGGAATTGTGATGATCGACTACATCAAAATTCTCAGGGCCCGCGGACAGGAGCGCCATCAGGCCATCGTCAACGGCGCCACCCGTCGTCTGCGTCCTATTTTGATGACAGCTCTGACGACCATTCTTGCCATGACCCCGCTTGCCCTGCAGCTTGGGGCCGGGGCTGAAACCTGGAGTCCGATGGCACGCACGGTTATCGGCGGACTGGCCATGTCCACTATCCTGATGCTTTTCGCCGTCCCGTCCATGTACAATCTTGTTACCAAATTAGTCGAAAAAGCCGGTTTTGACACTGTAAGCAAAGACGATCCGCTGACGCAGGAAGCATGAGAAAGATTACGATAACAGAGAAAATCCTGAAGCGCCCGGTGACGGTATTTATGCTGTCATTGATGGTGGTGGGATTTGGTCTGTTTTCGCTGACCAACCTGCGTGTGACCCTTATGCCGGAATTCAACATCCCGGTACTGGCGGTATCGGTAAATTATTCAAACGTGGCACCGGAAGATATGTCCCGGCTGGTCGTAGAACCCATCGAAGGGGCGATTATGGGTGTCGAAGGCATCGACGAGCTGGAGTCGAACGTACGCAGAGGCGGAGCATTTATCATTCTGAGGCTCAAGCCCGGAGTCCACATCCAGTCAACGGAAATGAAGGTGCGGGAAGCGATGGACAGGATCCGGGCCCAGCTGCCTTCGGAAGCCAACGAACCGGTCATATTTCAGTTTGATCCCGACAGTGCTCCCATTGTGCAGTTCAGTGTCGAATCATCTGTGCTGGGGCTGGATGATTTGCGCCAGTTATCCGTTGAATTTATTGAGCCCAGATTTGAACGGCTGCCCGGAGTGGCATCCGCAGAAACCCAGGGCGGACTTGAACGCAACTTTTTTGTCAGTCTGGATCCCTATGCATTGAGCCGTCACCGGGTAATGCCCTCAGAAGTTCTCTCAGCGCTCAGAAACAACAACGTCAATCAACCCATAGGAAATCTGACGACCGACCGCATCAGCTACAGTGTCCGTGCCGAAGCTATTTTCAAATCACTCGAAGAAATAGAGCAAACGGTAATCCGACAGAATGATGAGGGTATTCCGGTTCGCGTATCTGATGTGGCGAATGTGGAAAACACCTTTGCCGACATCAGCTCGGTGGAAGAGGTCAACGGCAAAAACAGTGTTACCGTCCAGGTTCAGAAACAATCTGATGCCAACACTCTTGACGTTGCGCAAAGTGCCGTGGCCGAAATGAATCGCATGGCCAGCCTGCTGCCATCAAGCGTGACGATGCAGGTGCTCAGCAACGAAGGTGATTTCATAGCCAATTCTATCAACAACCTGGCACAGTCAGCCCTCATCGCCCTGACCGTGGTTGTTATTATTCTCCTGATCTTCATGGGCGGATGGCGGATTGCCTTTGTCGTGGCCATGAGTATCCCCGTTTCGCTAACAGCCACATTTGCAGCGATGTACTTTGCCGGAATCACACTGAATATTATATCCATCACAGGTCTGGCCCTGGCAATCGGCCTGCTGGTTGATAACTCTATTGTTGTCACCGAAAGCATCGCCTACAAAATGGTGCAGGGTCACGGCCGTTTCCGGGCAGCGCTGGATGGAACCAATGAAGTCGGAGGCGCTTTGCTGGGCTCAACACTTACCACGCTCGCCGTATTTATCCCAATTCTCGGAGTGACCGGAGTAACAGGCACCGTTACACGGGATCTGGCTCTGACCATCTCGATTGCTATCACCAGCTCTTTTCTGGCTTCCATCATTCTGATACCCGTGCTGGCATCAATCGTCATGAAACCGGGACAATTTGACAACAGGAACTTCATGTTCCGGCTGATCGGAAAGGTTGAAAAAAACTACGGAAAAATTCTCTTCTGGATCCTCCGCCGGAAATACGTAGTGATGCTGTTTGTCGTTGCCATAATTTTCGGCTCATTTTATTTTTTCCGGACCATTCCGGGAGAATTCTTCCCCGAAAGCGATACCGGCGAATTTGATGTCAGGGTGGACCTGCCTGCCGGTACACAACTGCCGGCTACTGCGGAACTTCTGAGAGGCTATACCGACGAACTGCTCGAAATGCCGGAAATACGTACCGTTATCACCAGCATCGGCAGGCAGCGGTGGTCAAGGCAAAGCAATGTCGGACAGTTGAATGTCCTTCTGGTCGATCAGCGTGAGCGAAGCCGTTCAACCGACGAGGTAATGGAGGAAGTGGAGTCGCGTTTTGATGATCCGGGGGTTGATCTTGAATTTTCTATCGCCGGTTCGGGTCCGGGAGGGATGCGTGGCGGCAGATGGGGGGAAGGCCGTGGTGTTCAGCTGACCCTCTATGGCTCCGATATGCAGGTGCTGCGCGATATTTCCTATCGTATCGAGGACCGGATGCTCCAGGAACCGGAAGTCATGTCTGTTTCCAACCCCAGAACACGCCCCGGCCCCGAGTTTGAGTTCCATCCCGACCGGGAGCGTATCGCGCGTCTTGATGTGCCGACCAGTCAGATTGCCAGTGCCTTTGGTACCCAGTCAAGGGGCAGCCGTGCCGGATATTTCAGGGAAGACGGACGTGAAATTCCGATCGAAGTCCGGAATGACCGCAAAACGTTTCAGAACCGGAGCGACATGTTCAGCCTGGAGTTGCTTCAGGTGGATGACGTCCGCATGCCAATCACATCCCTGGGCAACTTCGAACTTACGGAAAGCATGCAGCGGCTGAGCCGTCGTGACCGCGAAGTGGTGCTTGACCTGAATATCATGACCAGGGAAAATCCGGAGGCCTATCGCAGCGTCATTGCTGACATCATCTCCGATGATATCGTACTTCCCGACGGATACCGTTACGATTTCAGTGGAAGGATGAGAATGCAGGATGACAGTGCCAGGGAGATGGGGATCGCATTCCTGTTTGCCCTGCTTCTGACCTATATGGTCATGGCCTCGCTGTTTGAAAACTTCCGGGATCCGTTTATCATCATGTTCACCGTGCCGCTTGCCTTTTTCGGATCACTGGTGTTCCTGTTTATGACAAATACCGCCCTGAGCGTGCCGGCCTATATTGGTATTGTCATCCTTGTAGGCATTGTGGTCAACAACGGTATTGTACTGGTGGATTTCATTCACCAGAAAACCGCGCGTGGTCTGGATCACAGAGGAAAACTGACTGATGAAGAATCAGAGTCCGGCGCGTCATCCAAAGCGGTACTCAATGCGGACCGGGTGTATCTCGTAGCTTTTCTTCAGGCGTGCAAACGCAGAATGAGGCCAATTCTGCTTACAGCCATGACCACGATTTTTTCCATGATTCCGCTGGCACTTGAGGTAGGGGTGGGATCAGAAACCTGGAGCCCGCTCGCAAAATCAGTGATCGGCGGACTCGCTTTTGCCACCATACTTACATTATTCGTTGTTCCGGCCATTGTCATCGGCATATCGAAAAACCGCAGGGAGCTGTTCCGCAAAGGCCTGGCAGTTCCCATGCCCGGAGGCAGGCAGGACTGACCGGCTCCCGATGGTTACCAGCGAATAAGAGCCGAGCTCCAGGCGAATCCGGCTCCAAATGCGGCGGCGCAAACCAGATCGCCCTCATTCAGCATGCCTTTTTCGACGGCTTCACTCATGGCAATCGGGATGGATGCGGATGTCGTATTGCCGTAATGCTGGATGTTGCTGTAGACCATTTTTCTGTCAATCTTCAGCTTTTTTGCTACCATTTCACTGATCCGCAAATTCGCCTGATGCGGAATGATCAGATCAAGGTCGGATATGTCCATGTCCTCATTTTCCACGGCTTCGAGGATGACTTCCGGAAACCGGGTGACCGCATGCTTGAACACAGCCCTGCCGTCCATGTAGGGGTAGATGCGGTCGGAAGCAACCATTTCATCCGAAATACGCGGATGGTCATTGGGTGACGGTGCTTCCATGATGAGTTTTCTGTAATGCTGTCCGTCAGAATACATCTGGGTATTCAAAATACCCCGGCTGTTGTCACTGCACTGACTGATGACCGCAGCACCAGCTCCGTCGCCAAACAGAATGGATACATTTTTGCCATTCGGTGTCAGGTCGAGCGAGGTGCTCTGTATTTCCGATCCGACAAGCAGAATATGTTTGTACATTCCGGTCCGTATATACTGATCGGCAATGGAAAGCCCGTAAACAAACCCGTTGCAGGCATTGCGGATATCCAGCGCCGGAATGCCCGGCATATCGAGTTTGCGCTGCAAATCACCTCCGCCGCCCGGAAACTGATGATCGGAACCCATGGATGAAAAAACGATCATTCCGATATCGGCCGGTGTCAGGCCGGCCCTGCCGAGTGCCATGCGGGATGCCTCAACGGCCATTCCACTGACCGTATCACCTTTTTCCGCCCAGCGGCGAGTGTGAATCCCGCTCAGCTTCACAATGGAAGCGTCATCGATTTCAAGCAGCTTTTCAAGTTCCTGATTTGTGACCACGCGATCGGGGAGGTGGTGTCCGACGCCGGAAATAAATGATTTTTTCATAAGGCTTCCCGTTGACAGTAAATACGTTTGGTGAAATTGGCCAATAGTAACTGATGCACTCCATCCCTCCTGAAAATAATTTGGATGACTTTTTGTGATATCCGGAGACCATAGTCCCGGTCACCACATTGATAATAAATTTAGTTGTTTTTTTCTGACAATCAAGATCAGTGGCTGCCCGGCTCATCCGGAAATCACAGTTCAGATAGGAATGACAGTTCAGCCAAAATTCACAGTTCAGCCAGAATTCGCACTTCAGATGATATCGACAGTGCAGTCAGAATTCAGGCTTCAGAAGACAAAGCCTGTTGATCCAGTATATGTTTCACCATCGCGCCGAGATCAAAATCCGGTTTCCAGTTCCAGTCCTGTCTGGCTTTGCCGTCGTCGATACTGTCCGGCCAGCTTGCGGCAATGGCGTCGCGCGAATCCGGGGCATAATCAACATCAAAATCCGGGACATGCCGGCGAATCACACCGGCCATGTCATCAGGCGTAAAACTCATCGCACTGACGTTATAGCTGGTGCGCACATCCACCAGCTCTTCAGGTGCTGCCATAAGATCAAGTGCTGCTTTGACCGCGTCATCCATATACATCATCGGCAGGCGCGTATGGGATCCGAGCGGACAGGTGTATGCGTTTCCTCCGGCAGCGGCCTGCAGCATATCCACTGCATAGTCGGTTGTACCGCCGCCCGGCTCTGATTTGTATCCGATAAGGCCGGGATAGCGCAGACTGCGAACATCCACACCAAACCGGCGATGATAATAGGCGCACCACTGTTCGCCGGCAACTTTGCTGATGCCGTAAACGGTGGTTGGATTGAGCGGACTGTTTTGCGGCGTCATTTCCCGGTCGGCATCGGGACCGAACACGGCAATGGAGCTCGGCCAGAAGATGTGAGAAACCGCATTTTGGGATCCTGCAGGATTGTTTTCATCATTGCGGCCGAGATCAAGCACATTCAGCAGTCCGTCCATGTTGAGCTGCCATGTTTTCCCGATCTGCTTTTCTCCGTTTGCCGAGAGTATGGCGGCCAGGTGGTAAATGGTGCCGATGTTGTGTTTTGAGACGGCACCGGCAAGCTGTTCGCGGTCCAGCACATCCAGGATTTCAAACGGACCCGCCTCTTCGATACGGTTTCTTTCCCGGATATCGGTTGCGATCACCCGCTCCGTCCCGTGTATCTCACGAAGACGAGCTGCCAGTTCCACTCCCAGTTGTCCGGCCGATCCGGTGATCAATATGTTTCCTTTACTCACGATATGACTCCAAGTTTTTTACCGATTTTTTTAAATGCGCTGATGGCGCGCTCCAGATGTTCACGCTCATGAACGGCTGAAAGCTGAACCCTGATCCGGGCCTGGCCTTTGGGGACCACCGGGTAATAGAAACCGATCACATAGATGCCTTCATCCAACAGTTCACCGGCAAAGGTTTGAGCCACTTTGGCATCGTACAGCATGACCGGTACGATGGGGTGACGACCTTTCTTGATATCGAACCCGGCCGCTGTGAGCTCCGAGCGGAAAAAACGCGTGTTTTCATCCAGCCTGTCGCGAAGCTCGCTGGTTTCGCCGATCAGTTCCAGCGCTTTGATGGAGGCGCCGGCAATGGAAGGGGCGAGGGTATTTGAAAACAGATAGGGACGCGATCGCTGCCGAAGCAGATCAATAATTTCTTTGTGGGCAGCGGTAAAACCGCCGGATGCACCGCCAAGGGCTTTCCCGAATGTTCCGGTGACAATATCGACCCGGTCCATCACGCCAAGCAGTTCATGGACACCGCGTCCCGATTTACCGACAAAACCGGTGGCATGGCATTCATCCGTCATAACCAGGGCATCGTATTGATCTGCGAGGTCGCAAATCTTGTCCAGCGGTGCGATGGTGCCGTCCATGGAGAATACACCGTCGGTGACAATGATGCGGTGACGCGCATCGGATGCTTCCTTGAGCTTGTCTTCCAGATCTGCCATGTCGTTATGGCGGTAGACCATCCGTCGCGATTTGGTGAGTCTGACCCCGTCGATTATGGAGGCGTGGTTGAGCTGATCGGAAATGATAGCGTCATCGGGTCCGAACAAGGGCTCAAAAACACCTCCGTTGGCGTCAAAGGCCGCCGCATAGAGAATCGCATCTTCCATCCCTACAAAGTCTGCGATTTTTTTCTCCAGTTCGCGGTGGATGTCCTGGGTGCCGCATATGAAACGGACGGATGACATGCCGTAGCCGCGTTCATCGATGGTTTTTTTGGCTGCCGCAATGATATCGGGATGGGAGGAGAGCCCCAGGTAATTGTTGGCGCAGAAGTTGATAACTTCCCTGCCGTCATCGGTGGAGATAACCGCACCCTGCGGGGATGTGATGACTCTCTCTGTTTTGTAAAGTCCATCTTTTTTGATGGTGTCAAGCTCTTTCTGAAGATCGTCTTTCAAGGAACCATACATAGGCGGCGGAGGCTGGTTGTTTGGTAATCATGGATGATCGTTCTGTTACTATCATTCATTTGCAGTGCTCAAGCGTAAAATAAAAAATCCCCGGACTCCGGCATCCGTGAATTAAGATATTTTTCAGCTCCACTTAATCAGTCCGGGGCTTGTATGCATGCTTCAGCAGCACATTCATCGGCACCACTTTCAATGTTTTTTCGTGGGTGGCTTCAAGGTCCACTTTCGGAGCAACGCCGGCGCTGTAGGCTTCGAGCCAGCGTCTGGCGCACAGGCACCAATGGTCTCCGGACTTGAGTCCGGGAAATTTCCACTGGGGCTGCGGTGTTGACAAATCATTGCCGACCTTTTTGCTGAACTCCAGAAACTCATCGGTAACGACGGCGCATACCGTATGCATTCCGAAATCATCATCGCCCGTATTGCAGCAACCGTCCCGGTAAAATCCGGTTTTGGGATCATTACTGCACGGTTTCAGCGGTTCTCCGAATATGTTGATGCCTGTTTTCATGTGTTTATAATTTATGATTCTGACGTCACATGAACCGAAGGTCACGAAGTGAAATACCCATGTTGGCTATAATCATGCTCCTGTGTGGCGGTAAGCCGCCATGGGTATTTCATGTGTTGATCACTTCATGACACAGTAAATAACTGATAGCTGCTTGCCAATATCTACCTTCAAAACAAAAAGAAAAGGACAGCCGTTGCATCGGGAAATCCGGATAAATCCATATTCGTCAGTCTGATAATCCGTCCGTGTTTCCACCTGAAACAAGCCACAGGACTCCATTTTGAGATAGAGAGACAATTTGTGCATATTTGCAGAAACCGATTGCCCGGTTTTCTGTGATACAAGCGTCAGAAAAAAAAGCCGCATGCCTGACTTTTCCCTGCACACACTCGATCTGGTCAGTATCGGGATCTACCTGCTGATTATTATTGCCATCGGGTTCTATGTGTCCCGTCGGGTCAAGGATTCCACCGACTATTTTCTGGCCGGACGGTCACTGACATGGTCGCTGATCGGCTTTTCCCTGCTGGCATCGAACATGTCCAGCACCAGCATTATTGGCATGGCAGGCAGTGCCTTCAACACGGGCATTTCGGTCTATAATTATGAATGGATGGCGGCGGTGCTGATGGTGCTGTTTGCAGTGTTCATCCTGCCGATTTATCTGCGCAACAGGATTTTCACAATGCCGGAATTCCTGGAGCGCCGTTTTGATCACCGCTCTCGCTATTATTTTTCTGCATTCACCATATTCGGCAACATTTTTATCGACACGGCAGGAGCCCTGTATGCCGGAGCGCTGGTAGTCTCGCTGCTCTATCCGGAAATCCCTTTCATCTACTCAGTGGTCATTCTGGCCGTGCTTGCCGGTCTGTACACAATTGCCGGCGGACTCCGTGCGGTAATTTATACCGATTTGCTGCAGGCGGTTTTGCTCCTGGCCGGATGCACAGCTGTCAGTATCCTTGCCCTCGGCGAAATCGGTTCCTGGCAAACGGTCAGGGAACAGACCGATCCGCAGATGCTCAGTCTTATTCAGCCTGCGGATGATGATTTCCTGCCCTGGCCCGGTATTATCGTCGGGGTTCCGCTGCTTGGTTTCTATTTCTGGTGTACCAACCAGTTCATGGTGCAGCGGGTGCTGGGAGCCCGTTCGGTTGACCACGGCCGTTGGGGAGCCATCTTCGCGGGCCTGTTAAAAGTGCCGGCGCTGTTCATCATGGTGCTGCCCGGGATATTTGCACTGCATCTGTACCCCGAACTGACGGCCATGGAAGACTTTTCGCCGGATATGGTATTCCCGGTGCTGCTTTTTGATCTGCTTCCGGTCGGGTTGCGCGGCATCATACTCATTGCCCTCATTGCCGCAATCATGTCGAGCATTGATTCAACGCTCAACTCCGCCTCGACACTCGTCACCATGGATTTTTCCAAAAAAATCAGGCCGGAATGGAATCAGAGGCAGCTTCTTGTCGCCGGCCGCGTTACCACGTTCATCTTCATGGTCATTGCGGCTGCCTGGGCTCCTGTCATTACGCAATTCCCGACACTTTGGGAGTACCTGCAATCCGTGCTTGCCTATCAGAGTCCCCCGTTTGTTGCGGTGCTCCTTCTGGGCATATTTTCCGTCCGGATGAACAGGCACGGTGCGTTTGCCGGACTCATAGCCGGACATCTGGTATCGCTGGCGCTATTCCTGATGATCATGGTCTTTGAAGTGATTGACATCCACTTTTTATATGTGGCTCCCATCATTCTGATCAGCTCGCTTGCGGTCACAGCAGGATGGAGTCTTGCCGGAACTGCACCCGAAAGATCGTCCATTGCATCATACATATGGACTCCGGAAACATACCGGCAGGAAACCATCGAACTGAAAAACAAACCATGGTACCAGAATTACCGCATCCAGTCGATTCTGCTTCTTGCAGTTACGTTTGCTATCGTAATCTGGTTCTGGTGAAATACCCGATCTGCTAAACGTGATTTGGTGAAAATTGTCATCCGGCAAAAGCCTGACCCGTCAGGAAGAGCCCGGTCCGGGTTTACCAGATCCGGACCCGCTTTTCCTCTTCACGGTACATTTCATCGCCCGGGGAGACATCAAAGGCTTCATAGAACTCCGGCATGTTGGACAGTACCCCGATGACCCGGTATTTGCCGGGGGAATGGGGGCCGGTCATAAGCTGCTGGCGAAGGGCTTCGTCCCGGAACTTGATCCGCCAGACTTGTCCCCAGCCCATGAAGAACCGCTGTTCACCGGTGAAACCGTCAATGACGGGCGATTCTTCACCATCCAG
Organism: Natronogracilivirga saccharolytica; assembly: GCF_017921895.1. Classification (NCBI taxonomy): domain Bacteria; kingdom Pseudomonadati; phylum Balneolota; class Balneolia; order Balneolales; family Cyclonatronaceae; genus Natronogracilivirga; species Natronogracilivirga saccharolytica. Next base: position 224,561 of record NZ_JAFIDN010000005.1, on the reverse strand, counting down.
AGAATTCATGTAGGCACGATAGGCGACATTGACACCGCCCAGATCGGCAATGTTCTCTCCAAGGGCAAGCGCACCATTGATATTCATGTCATCGACCGGATTATATTCATTGTACTGATCGATCATCAACTGGGCTCGTTTTTCAAACTGCTCTTCATCCTCGTCGGTCCACCAGTCACGCAGGTTGCCGTCGCCGTCAGACCGCCGGCCCTGATCGTCAAACCCATGAGTAATTTCGTGTCCGATGACAGCTCCGATGCCGCCATAATTGACTGCATCTTCCGCTTCCACATCGAAAAACGGTGGCTGCAGAATTCCAGCCGGGAAGACAATTTCGTTGAGTGATACACTATAATAGGCATTGACCGTCTGAGGTGTCATACCCCACTCTTCGGGATCCACTTCCTCGCCGAGACGGCCGATGTTACGCTCGTATTCACAAACCGCTGCACGACGCATATTGCCCATCAGATCATCGGGCTGAATCTCGACACAATCATAATCCCGCCAGACTTCCGGATAGCCGATTTTGGCATTGAAGTTATCCAGTTTGTTGAGGGCCTCTTCTTTGGTTTCGTCGGTCATCCATTCAAGCTCTTTGATCGACTCTTCAAAAGCCACCGTCAGGTTATCGATCATTTCATCCATCCGCGCACTGGCCTCTTCAGGAAAGTGACGGTCGATGTACTTTTTACCGACAAGAAAGCCAAGGGCGCTTTCCGTTGCCGATACTGCCCGGCGCTCCCTGCTTCGCTGCTCAGGCTGACCACTCAGAACACGGCCGTAGAAATCGAAATGGGCATCTGCAAACTCACTGCTCAGATTGGAGGCAGCTTGCCGGATGAGATGGAACCTGAGATAGGTTTTCCAGTCTTCGAGATCGATTTCCTGCCACAGTTCGGAAAGGTTTTCGAGATAGCTGGGCTGGCGAACCACAATTTCGTCGATTTCATCCAGCTGAGCCTGATCGAGGAACAGCTTCCAGTCAATCGCAGGGGCCAGTTCGGTTAGTTCATCCAGGCTCTTCTTGTTGTAGGTGGCCTGCCGGTCCCGGTTTTCCACTCTGGTCCAGTGAATTTCGGCAATGCTCGTCTCCAGGTCAAGAATGCGTTCAGCCGCTTCTTCTCCGCCTTCCCATCGGGCAGCATCCCAGATTCTGGAAATATAGTTTTTGTACTGCTGCAGCAACTGCTGCGACCGCTCGTCATCGTTAAGGTAAAAATCGCGATCAGGCAGACCGAGGCCCGACTGTCCGGAATAGGTTATGTACTGATCGGATTTCTTCAGGTCCTGTGCGACCGAAACCGAAAAGGGTGCGCCAAAACGGTAGGGCTGATAGTGTCCCCAGAATGCGAGCAAGCCCTGATGTGAGGAGAGGGTATCAATATTTTGAAACTCCTCTTCAAGCGGTGACAAACCGGCTTCTTCAATTCTGACGGTATCTTTGAATGAGCGGAACATGTCACCGATTTTCTGATTGTCGGATCCGAATTCAGCCTCTTCTTCTGCAAGTTCGGTTATGATTTCCAGAACCTGCTGCTCCGCCGTTTCCCGGAGTTCGTCAAAACTGCCCCAGCGGGATCTGTCTGACGGGATTTCGGTTTCTTCGAGCCAACGGCCATTGACAAAGCGGTAGAAATTATCATGGGGCGGAACCTCCGGATCCATGTTTTCCCGGTTGATGCCGGAGCCAAGCTCGGATGCATCGGGAATCAGGTCCTCCGGCCGGTTTTCTTCCGGCTGCTCTTCGGTATCTTCCCGGGACTCTGACTCGATAGAATCAGCCGTTTCAGGGCTGCATCCGCTGAGCAGGATAAAAACAGATGTGATCAGTGCTATACTTCTAATATCTGTTACCATAGTAATGATTTTGATGAAAAGGGTTTGTAAATCCGCTAAAGATAATGATTGTGGGCATACGGATGTGTTAGAATATGTGAATATCCGGGCAGGGTAATCAAAAGCAGCAATTTCTGCGCTGGTGGTGATTGCCGGATGCCGGAATTGAGGTTGTGTCGTCAAGCCGTTCGGGAAACGCTTTGTGCTTCAGGCATCAAGGAAGTTTTCCGGTGAGTACATACTGCATGATTTCCACAACCTGCCCGGGTTCGCGGGCCACCGCGTTGGCCGCTTCATCGACCTCTTTCAATGCGTGATCGAGTTCCTCGGGATGAACAGTTATTACCGGTTTGCCCAGTGCGGCTGCATAACCGGCATCAAAAGCAGCATTCCATTGGCGGTACGTTTCGCCGAACTTGACAACAACAACATCGGCCTGCTTTATGAGCGTCCGGTTGCGGATGGCGTTGATGCCGGCACCCTTGCGGTCTTTCCAGAAGGAAGATTCCTCTTCGCCCAGAATGGCCACACCGCAATTGTCGCTGGCTTCATGGTCAATAGCAGGACCCGTGCACAGTACAGGCATGTTGCGCTCGTTGATCATTTCAATGAGTTGCGTGCGCCAGTCAGAATGAATTTCACCGGCGAGATAGATGGTCCAGTTCATATGTTATGTTTAGTTATACAGGTGATTGATTTTGTCTGCAAACGAATATGAGACCAAAAGAGTATTCATGTGCCGTGCATAAGCACACTTTGGCGGTATTTTTTCTGCATCATACAAATAAGTGGAATGTTAACGGGAACGTATGGAATTATATACGCTTAGAGAAAGTTGTTGTGCCTGTGTAAATCCTCTTTATCATTTTTTTCAGGAATTTTTTCGGATTATGTGTTATTCTGTTTCGCCGTTAGTACGGATAAAAGGGGCCGGATTTGTCCGCAATAACACCTGCTCCGGGACTGCAAAACTTGTTGCAGGATTTTTTGCAGGAATTTTGATCACAGAATCACAACGGATTCAAACGCAGATAACCTTATGGAAAGCAGAAAGATATTTCTGAACGAATCAGAAAAACCGACACACTGGTATAACATCGCGGCAGACATGCCAAACAAGCCGCAGCCACCGCTGAATCCTGCCACCAGAAAGCCGGCGGGACCCGATGACCTTTCTCCCATTTTTCCAATGGGACTCATCCAGCAGGAGGTCTCAACCGAAAAAATGATTGAAATTCCGGATGAGGTGCAGGATATCTACAATATCTGGCGTCCGTCGCCTCTGTATCGTGCACGCGGACTCGAGAAGGCACTCGATGCACCCGTAAAAATTTACTACAAGTACGAAGGTGTCAGCCCGAGCGGATCTCACAAACCGAACACCGCTGTTGCCCAGGCCTATTACAACAAGCAGGAGGGCGTCAAAAAAGTGATCACAGAGACCGGCGCCGGACAATGGGGCACGGCTCTCGCCTTTGCCTGCACACAACTCGGACTGGATTGTGAAGTGTACATGGTACGGATCAGCTATGATCAGAAGCCGTACCGCAAGATTATGATGAATACCTTCGGGGCGGATGTATTTCCGTCGCCGAGCAACCGTACTCAGGCGGGCCGCAACGTGCTGGCTGAAGATCCCGGGTCATCCGGTAGTCTTGGAATTGCCATTTCGGAGGCCATCGAAATGGCTCTGAAGGATGAAACCAACAAATATGCACTGGGTTCGGTGCTGAACCATGTACTTCTCCATCAGACGGTCATCGGGCAGGAAGCGGAAAAGCAGCTTGAAATCGCCGGTGACTATCCGGATGTCATCATCGCACCGCTTGGAGGCGGGTCGAATTTTGCCGGAATCTCATTTCCCTTTATTGGCAAAAACATCACCGAAGGTAAAAATACAAGGTGCATCGCCGTAGAACCGGCATCCTGCCCCAAGCTTACGCAGGGCGAATTTCTCTATGATCATGGCGACTCTGCCGGGTACACCCCCTTGCTGCCCATGTACACTCTCGGTCATAATTTTCGTCCGGCTGCCATCCATGCCGGAGGTTTGCGTTATCATGGCGCAAGTGTCCTCTGCAGCCAGCTGCTAAAGGATAATTTGATCGAAGCCGTTGCTCTGCAGCAGCTTGAGTGTTTCCGGGCCGGCATTACATTCGCACAGTCAGAGGGAATCATTGCGGCACCGGAAGCGACTCACGCCGTAGCCCAGGTCATCCGCGAAGCGGAACAGGCCAAAAAAGAAGGAACGCAGAAGACCATCCTGTTCAACATGTGCGGACACGGATTTGTCGACATGAAAGCGTACGAGGATTATTTTGAGGGCGTTCTTTCCGACCACACATTCAGTGACAATGAGCTGAAGACCGGGCTTGAAGAAATTCGCGGATTGCAGCCTTAGCAGCCGGCCGGTTGTGGAGCGGACATCCGGCCTAAAGGTAAGGCAAACGGAAACCTCTATTTTTTGAAATAGACAAAAATCCGTCCGTGATTTTTGCTGTCTTTGTCGATCCGGTGGTACTGAGATTTGATTTCCGGCTGCTCCAGAAATTTAAGCACACGTTTTTTCAGCTGGCCGCTGCCTTTGCCGGGGATGATTTCCACTGTCTTGATCTTCTTCTCAACAGCCTCTTCAATAATATTATTCAGTTCCTGATCGATCAGGTGCCCCTTGTTGTAAATATCGTGCAGGTCAAGTTTGAGTTTGGCCATGGCAGGGTGTCGGGTTACAGAAAGCAGTTACGTCTATCGCAGCTGTAGAATATATCAAGCAGTAACTCAAATTGTAACAATGCTTCATGTTATTTGCAAACCTGACGGCGTGAATTTGCAGCCAGTGAAAAGCATCAGTGTAGAATAAAACCCCGGCAGCCTGGACAGCATTTCATCATTTCAGGAAAGGATTTTTCAGGTAACTGAAAGACAGGCGGATATAAAAAAAGGGTATCCCCGTAAGAAGGAATACCCTTTTTGCAATAATTCAGAGGTTTATCACCTCTGTTCTCAATCCGGGTGCTACTTCAACAGTGTCATGGTTCGTGATACGACACCGTTTCCGGTATGAAGTTGGTAAATATAGATACCGCTTGAAAGCGAGCCGGCATCAAAGGTCACCGTATGTGAACCGGAGCTGAGTGACTCGTTCACCAGTGTGGCAACCTTCTGACCGAGTGCATTGTAAACCTTCAGACTGACGATACCGGATTCTTCAGGAATGTCAAATGAGATGGTGGTAGTCGGATTGAAGGGGTTCGGATAATTTTGATTCAGGCTGACTGCCACAGGCCTTTCTGAGATCTGATCAGCACCGGTATCCTGAGGCGGCTGATCTCCGAAAACGTCATTGGTTTCGGTATCCCCAGTAACCATGAGCTGGCGGTTAGGGTCACCCGCCCATTCTTCACCGCTCCAGCCGGTTTCGCCTTCTGCAACCCAGAAGTATTTGTATTCAATTTCTCCCTCGAGAATCGGAATGGTCAATGTGTGATAGTCAGAACCATCTTCTACTATTTCCATTCTGTAATCTTCAACTGAACCGGGCTCTGCCCAGCCTGCCATGCTGCCGGATACGTAAACGACATGATTATCGGGATTGAAGCCGTCGGCACCGGACATATCCACATTAAAGGTCACATCATGGTACACGGCATCGTCGGTGACAACAAGTAAGACATTGTCAACCAAAAAATCCATTTCACCATCCCATATGCCAAACTTCATGCCAAAAATGAGATTTTGTTCTCCTTCACCTTCAACAGTAAATATGCCGTCACCAACGCATCCGTCTTCTGTGAAAGTACCGTCAACTCCGGGGCCGCAGCCATCCCAGGTATTGAATCCGGAAAAGGCAATACCTTCTCCCCAGTCTTCCCCGGCTTCAGGAACCCGGTCAGATATGGCGATTTCACCCCAGAAATTATCCAGTCCCCCATGATCTTTGAAAGCGCCATCGAAGGAATAGGTTTTACCGCCTTCCAGAGTTACCTCCTGCCAGAACAGGATGCTGCCGTGAGGAGTAACCGAGGCGACACGCAGGGCGCCGCCATCACCGTGAGCGGGTGTGGCATCCGTGTAATTGAACTCATACTCGGGATGATCTGCCTCGGATCCTCCCACAAGCGTAACATTCCAATAATCTTCATTCTCCATATCTGCTCCCTGGAGAACATTATCCTGTCCCAGTGCCGCTCCTGTCAGGAAAAGCGAAAAGGAAACAAGAAGCGTGAACTTGTATACATTTTTCATAGTGATGGATTTGTAGTTATTAAATAAGGATGAAGCATCCTTTTTAGGATGACACGATTGATAAAGCATACCCCCAAACAAGATTTTACATAACCTGGGAGATGCGAAACAGGGGTTTGTATGACAGTGATTTTTGTAATTTGCGGGGCGGGCGTTTTGATTATAATTGCCGGTTTGTGAAAAAGTTTTAACTTGTTGTTTCAGTTGGTATCGGTTTTGCGATATTATTTAAACTGATTGCGCGCTGCCAGGGGCGTGTCGATATGACAACATGTCAGAGGTTTGTTCAGGTTTGTGTCCAAAAGTAAAATTTCCAGATAGCAGCCATGGCTCGCGGAGACTCAGATAAGCTCTTTACCCGTATACGAAATGATGACGCTGAGGCATTCCGGATGCTGTTTGACCAGTGGTATGCTTCGCTTTGCCAGCATGCCATTACCTTTGTCCGGGATAAGCAATGTGCCGAGGATATAGTTCAGGATCTTTTTATCACACTCTGGAATAACCGGAAAAGCATATCCATAACTGTTTCTGTCAGGAGTTATCTATTTCGCTCCACGCGCAACCGAAGCCTTAATTATTTAAGAGACAACCGGCGGTTTAATCTGGATCGCCTTGATTTGGAGGATGACATGCCGGGAGATGAAACGGAACCGGAACTTGAAGCCGACGAACACGATCAGGCAATGCGCAGCCTTCACGGTCTGGCGTTGCAGGCGATCAGGGAATTGCCGGAACGATGCCGCTTGATATTCAATATGAGCCGGAATACCGAACTGACGAATAAAGAAATTGCTCAAAAGCTCGGCCTGTCTGAAAAAACCGTTGAAAACCAAATAACGATAGCATTGAAGAAGCTTCGGATGAACCTTGGTCCGCACCTGGACAAAATTTTAATAATAACATGCAGTGTGCTGCTGCATCTGTTTCAGTTTGTATGAACCTGCATCTGTGATTGGGGGTAAGTCCGTCCGGCCGTGTCCTGATGGTGTGTTAACCTGACAAAATCGCTGAGCAGCTATTACATTATTTCACCTGCAGTTGCAGCGATCAGTTCAAATTAACTACCTTCCAAACCTAATTTATTACTTATGAAGGCTGAAAATAACGTATTTACAAGACTGCTTTTGTTTCCGGCGGCGCTGCTTGCAGCAGCAAGCTGGCTGACCGTTTCCTGCCAGAATGAAAGTCCGTCCATGGACGCATCTGTTTGGATAACAAGTGCTGACAAGTCTTTTTTATTTGAGGAGCAGGAACAAAAGATCTCGTTTTCGGAAATTAATACGCAGAGGGGGGATGGTGATATCACCGAAATTGCCTTGAATCCGGAGCAGACCTATCAGGAAATGGATGGTTTCGGTTATACCTTAACTGGTGGAAGTGCATTATGGCTCTCTGAAATGAGTGATCAGGCCCGGTCTGAGCTGCTGAGAGAATTATTTACTACTGATGAGCAGGGAATTGGTGTCAGTTATTTGCGGGTGAGTATCGGTGCTTCTGATCTCGATCCGCATGTTTTTTCCTACAGCGATCTTGAGAAGGGAGAAACGGATACGGAAATGGAGCACTTTACCCTGGACCCCGACCGCAAGTACCTGATTCCAATGCTGAAAGAAATTCTGGAGCTGGCACCTGACATCCCCATTTTGGGCTCACCCTGGTCGCCGCCGGTGTGGATGAAAAGCAATCAGCATTCAATTGGCGGAAGCCTGCTCCCGGAATTTTATGATGCCTATGCGCTTTATTTCGTGAGGTATGTTCAGAAAATGAAAAAGGAGGGGATCCGCATAGATGCCATCACCGTACAGAACGAGCCGCTCCATCCGGGAAACAACCCGAGCCTGCTGATGAAAGCGGATGAACAGGCTGAATTTATAAAGAATCATCTTGGTCCGGCTTTTGAAGAACATGACATTGATACAAAAATTATTATTTACGATCACAACCTTGACCGTATCGACTACCCTCTGGATGTCCTTGGTGATGCTGAGGCGGCTCAATATGTAGACGGAACGGCCTTTCATTTGTATGGCGGGGAAATTGAATCAATGAGCAAGGTGCACGAACAATACCCTGAGAAAAAGCTCTATTTTACAGAGCAATGGGTTGGTGCCAACAGTGAGTTTTCAGAGAACCTGCCCTGGCATATGCAAAATCTCATGATAGGCGCTCCCCGTAACTGGAGCAGGAATGTCCTGCAATGGAATATGGTTTCGAATCCGGATCTTGAGCCGCATACCGACGGTGGCTGCACACTATGTCTCGGGGCCATCACGATCGACGGCGATGAGGTGACCCGTAATGACGCCTATTATTTCATAGCACATGCCTCAAAATTCGTGCATCCGGGATCGGTGCGGATTTACTCCACTGATACTGAGGAACTGCCCAATGTAGCATTCAGGCGGCCAGACGGCGGCACAGTTTTAATTATGTACAATCCGGCTGAAACTGTTTCAGAGTTCCGGTTGACCAGTGAAGGAAAAAGCGCCCTGGCTGAAATCCCGCCGCAGAGCGCAGCTACCATCGTGTGGGGAATTAAATAATTTTTGGGGGGATTACGGCAATTCCGTGTCTTCCCGGAAACGGAACGAAGCAATAGAATGAAAAAAAGTGAGCACATACCCTGGAGTCTGATTCATAAAGCCTTGAAAGATTCATTAGATGATCGTGAACAGAAGCTGCTTGATGAGTGGCTTGCTGAATCAGAATCCAACCGGAAAGCATTTAAAAAGATCAGTCTGGCCTGGAATGTAGCCAGCTCGGATCTTTCCAATAAATTCAATCCCGATGAGCAGGCAGCATGGGATCGCATTGTCAGCAGCACAGATCTGAAAGAGTTTCAGAATAAGGAGAAAGCAAACGCGAACGCCAGAAAGACCAGCGTACTCTTTTTTATTCGCAATGCGGCAGCCATACTGTTTCTCCCGCTGGTCATTACCACAGCGGTTCTGTTTGTGCGATACGGAGATACAATGGAATCAGCTATTGTATCGGTACAGACAGAAATGGGACAACGCTCACAGTTTATGCTGGCAGACAGTACCCGGGTCTGGCTGAACTCCGATTCACGACTCACTCATGCCGCCGGCGATTATAAAGGAGAAACCAGATTACAACTCGAGGGTGAGGCTTATTTCGAGTCTCCGGAAAGCAGGGCCGGAAATCTGGTGGTGTCCACGTCACACATGGATGTGCAGGTTACGGGTACAGCGTTTAATGTGAGGGCTTATCCCGATGAGAACAGCATTGAAACCGTGCTCGAAAGAGGGGGTGTGAAACTCCTGAATTCAAACCTGAATGGTTCGGCGGAAAAGCTTGCCGCACTGTCACCAGGCCAGCGGGCTGTTTACGACAAGTCAAATGATATGCTGGAAATTTCAGATATCAATACCATGGAGTACACAGCCTGGAGAAATGGTGTCCTGGTCTTCCGGAACGCTACTTTTGATGAGCTGGCCAATCGCCTTGAAATGTGGTTTGATGTTGAGATTTCTTATGACATCGACAAGTTTAACGATACCGAATACAGCGGCACTTTCCGGAATCGTGAAAACATTGACCAGGTACTGGAAGCCATAAAAAGTACTACTCCTTTTGAATACAGGACTGAAAACAACAAAGTAATTATTAAGTAGCAGAACGATCGAAGCAAAGCACGACGAATGGAATCCTCGGATCCATAAATTATTGTAAGTGATATTTCTGCAGTTCCTGGCGGTTTCTGCACGGCAAAAATATCTGTTTACCGGTTTCCTCATGCAGCACAACTGTGTCCCGATGTGGAAGCCCTTTCATACAATGTAAACTCATTACTTAAAAACACAGGTGTACGCATGGATGCAAGTTACTTTTACCGGGCCTTCCGCATCATTTCAGACAATTTGACGCTCTGGAAGTACATGAAGAGGTTGCTCATTGCTGCATTTTTTATGCATGCAATCACTCCTGTTTTTGCTGACGCGGCAGCTCAGGAGCATCAGGTTACGATCATAACGGATCAGATCAGTCCGCTTGATGCCATGAAAATAATCGAAGAAGAAACAGATTACAGTTTCTTTTACCGGAACGTTGATCTTGAATCCGCTCCATCGGTTTCAGTGCATGTTGAAGATGGTTCGGTAGAAGAACTGCTCCAGCAGCTTTTCACCGATCTGGATGTCAGTTACGCGATTAATGGTAACATGATCGTGATAAACGGGGCTGCCAATGCCGCAGAGGCACCTGCTCCGAATCAGGAAAGCCAGAATCACCGCGTAACCGGACAAGTCACAGATGCTGCCACCGGTGAGCCGCTCGTTGGAGCTACCATAGCGGTAAGGGATGAAACCATCGGAACCGTCACCAACCAGCAGGGTGAGTTCAGTCTGACCGTTCCGGGCGCCGATGCCGTTCTGGAAATAACCTATGTCGGATTTGTATCGATGGCCGTACCGGTAGACGGACAGTCGGAGATCACGATTGAACTGAGTGAAGATGTTCTGTGGATGGATGATGTTGTAGTCGTCGGATACGGGACAGAGCGAATTCGGGATCTGAGTACCGCTGTTTCTGTTGTTCGTATGGATGAGGTGGGCAGAACGCCGATCACCGATGTAAGTCAGGCCATTCAGGGCCGTGCGGCCGGGGTACAGGTAAGCCAGCCTTCAGGCAAACCGGGAACCGGCCTGACGGTAAGGGTCAGGGGGTCTACTTCCGTGCAGGCCGGCAATGAGCCTCTGTATGTTGTGGACGGAGTGCCGACAAATAACATTCAGAATCTCAATCCCAACGATATTGCTTCCCTTCAAATCCTGAAAGATGCATCTTCTGCCGCCATTTACGGGTCAAGAGGCGCAAACGGGGTAGTTTTGATAACAACCAAGCGGGGACGGGAAGGCGAGTCCACAGTCAATTTTCAGACCAACTTTGGTTTTTCCGACCTGCCCATACAGATGGATGCACTGAATACCGCCCAGTATCGTGAACTGATGACCGAAATATCCGGGCCGGGCACCGTACCGGAATCCATAACAACGGATACGGACTGGATGGACAAGACCTTCGGAACCGGAGCCTACCAGGATTATCAGCTTTCAACATCCGGCGGAACCGACTTCATGCAGTATTACCTTTCTTTGGGATATCTGAGTGAAGAGGGTATCGTCAGTCCGGCCTCAAATGAACGTTACAATTTCAGGGTGAACCTGGATAATCAAATTCGCAGCTGGTTCAAGGTATCCACCAATTTGTCGTACTCAAGAAGGGAGAGAAGAGACACCGAGGACAGTCAGAGTGTCGCGAGAGGAGGTACCATTCTCAGCTCCATCAACACCCCACCGTTCCTTGAAGTCTGGAGCACGGATCCTGAAAGGAGCGGCCAGTTTATGCCCAACCCCTATCAGCCATCGTGGGAAAATCCGCTCGCCTATATGTCACGGGCCGGCTGGGACAGAAGTGACCGGTTGTCAGGAAACGTCATATTCAATGTGAATCTGCACGAAAATGTGCTTTGGAGAACCAATTTCGGAGTCGACCATAACCGATGGAACTGGTATCAGTTCATTGATCCGATTCAGACCTCCTTCGGCCGCCAGGAGAACGGACAGGCTACCGATAACGAAAACCGGGAGTACAACTGGCTGCTTGAAAACACACTGGCCTACGATTTTGAACTTGGCAATCACAGCTTCGGAACCCTTGGCGGGTTTACCATGCAGCATAACCGATGGGATCAGAATTACATAAGCGTCAATGACTTCCCGTCCAACACGTCAGTTCAGACACTGAATGTCGCCAATCAGATTATCAACGCCGGTACAGTGGCCGCTGACTGGGCGCTGATATCATTCCTCGGCCGGGTGAGTTATAACTACCAGAGCCGCTATATCATATCTTCGACGATCAGGTATGACGGGTCTTCGAAGCTTGCCGAGGGCAACCGTTGGGGAGTCTTTCCTTCGGTTTCCGCTGCCTGGCGTGTCACCGGGGAGTCTTTCATGAATGGAGTGGATTTTCTTGACGACCTGAAAATTCGTGCCGGCTGGGGTGTGACCGGGAATCAGGAAGGAATTGGCAATTATGCTTCGTATGGCTTGTTCGGCACCAGCAGGCGCCCTCCGACCCAGCCGCTGTCAGGACCTTCCATGTTCCGGACCAGTTTTGAAAACCGGGATCTGAAATGGGAAACAACAACGCAAACCAATGTTGGTCTGGACATCATGGCATTTGACGGCCGGATTACCTTTTCAGCCGATGCCTATCTGAAGAAAACCGATGATCTCCTGCTCAATGTGGTGGTTCCACGCATCGGGTCCGCAGACTATATTACCCGAAATGACGGAAAAATGGAAAATCGCGGCCTCGAATTTGTTGTCGAAACAAGAAACATCACCGGCAACAGGTTTCAGTGGGATACCGGGTTTAACATTTCATTCAACCGGAATGAGGTTACTGAGCTTGGTTTGAATCAGGTATATGATTACGCACAGATTTATTCCAACAATGAAAATGTGATCCGCATGGAGCCGGGTATGAGTTTGGGAACATTCTACGGCTATATTTCGGACGGGGTCAATCCGGAAACCGGAATGATTGAGTATCGTGACCTGACCGGAACGGGTACAATAACTGCTGCAGACCGAACGGTAATCGGAAATGCGCAGCCTGATTTTATCTATGGAATGACAAATACGTTCCGTTACCGCGGATTCGAGCTGATGGTATTTCTGCAGGGAGTGCAGGGCAACGATATTTATAATGCATCCCGGATTGATACTGAGGGAATGTTCGATCACAGAAATCAGTCGACGGAGGTGCTCGACCGCTGGAGGGAGCCGGGTGATGTTACCGATATTCCAAGGGCAACTTCAAGCATGGAAAATGTGAGAAATTCCACCCGGTTTGTTGAGGACGGGTCCTACCTGCGTATTAAAACACTGACGCTTTCTTATTCGCTTCCCTACCGCTGGATAAGCCCGCTGAGGATGAGCAACCTCACGGTCTTCGGGACAGGCCAGAATCTATACACATTCACAGGCTACAGCGGTTTTGATCCGGAAGTAAATGCCTACGGGACCAGCGGTGTCGAGCTGGGCGTTGATTACGGTACCTATCCCCAGTCCCGAACCATCATATTCGGATTTAATATTGATTTATAATAACGTGAGTCAGCCATGAAAAATGTAATTGCAACCATACTTGCCTTTTTACTGTGTGTGCCGCTGGTGACATCCTGCGATGATTTTCTGACCAGAGAGCCACTTTCAAATTTTTCCAATGAAGATCTCGGTGTAGACGAAACCGATATTGATGAAAGGAGCTATTCTGCTGGTGAAATCGAAAGTCTTCTTGGCGGAGCATATAACGATTTTAAATCAGAATACTTTCAGCTGGATTACTATCTCATTGGTGATGCCCAGTCAGATAATGCTCACGCCGGAGCTGATAACCCTGCCATGTTTGAGATGGAAGAGTGGCGTGTATCGGCTACGAATGAAGTTGTCGAGCGCGACTGGGGATACCTCTATGGCATGATATCCAAAACCAACACGGTAATCGAGCATATCGACAAAGTATCAGGGCTTACTGATAATCAGCGCGACAGAATCCTTGGAGAGGCTTCTTTCATCAGAGCCTGGGCCTACTTTGATGTTGCCAGGTTATGGGAAAACATTCCGATTATTACCAGGGATGTCTCAGGAATTCATGCTGGTAACATCGAAGAAGTGTATGAAGTGATGTACCCGTCGCCCAGCACACCTGAAGAGGCTTACGAATTGATCTTGAGCGACCTGGAAACCGCCTTGCCCCGGGTGAGCTCAACGGCTCCTGACAAAGGGTATGCAACTACCGGAGCGGTACAGGGGTTAACAGCGAGAGTCCATGCCGAGTTGGGCAACTGGTCGGAAGTGGTGACAGCCGCCGGTCAGGTAATGAACGGCAATTACTCGCTGCTGCCGGATTATGATGCGCTTTGGGACGGGTCCGCAGAGAACTCAAATGAAGCAATTTTTGAGGTTAACTACTACGGATCTGATACCGGAGGTAACTGGGGTGTATTCATGTTCCAGGGTACCGACTGGAAAAAGTTCAATACACCGACCTGGGATCTGGTTCAGGCGTTTGAAGTTGAAGGAGATGACATTCGCCTGAACTCATCGGTCCGGTTCCGGGATGTCAGCGGGCTCTGGACAGACCGGCACTGGGATGTGAGCAATTATCCTTTCGTCAACAAATATCGTAATACAACCGGCTCACAAAATTTTATTCTGATGCGCCTTGCAGATATTATGCTGCTGAAAGCCGAAGCATACGCCAGAATGGATCAGGTTGGTCCGGCCATGGATCTTGTGAATGAAGTTCGTGCCCGCGTTGACCTGCCGCAAGTGTCGGCATCCGGATCGGAAGAGGCACTGGACCTGGTGCTTCATGAACGCCGGCTGGAACTGGCATTTGAAGGTCACAGGTACTTCGACCTGAAGCGTTCAGGCCGGGCACTGGAGATCATGAGCAATTTGCGCGGTGCAGACGGCAGTCTTCTTGATTATGATGTTGCTGAATTTAAACTGGTCTGGCCAATACCTCAGACAGAACTGGACAGAAATCCGCAACTTGAACAAAATGTAGGCTTTTGAAATAAGGAGTAATGAAATGACCGCAGCATATCTGAACCGGATCCGGCCACTTGTGATGATTCTTGCCGTATTTGTCCTGCTGTCCTGCAGCGATGACTCCCCTACGTCGTCAAACAATGGCGGCGAACCGGGTGAGAACGGGAATGACAATTCGGAGGTAACGGGTGACGTAACCGTTTATCTGACATCCGGCAACAGACTGGCACTCAATGACCGGCAAAATCCCATTGCATTTTCGGATGATTCCGCAAGTATTGTGATCGAAGTTGATGCAGATCAGCGTATGCAGTCAATCACGGGTTTTGGTGCGGCCATGACCGGTTCGTCGGCTTACCTGCTGAAAAAGATGGATAACGAGGATCGCAGGGAGCTTCTCACAGAACTTTTTGATCCGGAAGAGGGAATAGGTATATCCAATATCCGTCTTACAATCGGTTCATCCGATTTTTCACTGGGAACGTACTCTTACTGCGATGAACCCGGGCTGGAAAATTTTCGGATTCCCGAAGTCGATCTCAGGGATGTAATACCTGTCATGCAGGAAGTTCTTGAGATCAATCCTGATCTGTGGATTATGGCAAGTCCCTGGAGCGCCCCGGGCTGGATGAAAAACAACAACAGTATGAGAGGCGGGCGTCTGGAGGAACAGCATTTCGAAAACTTTTCACGATACCTGAAAATGTTTATTCAGGCATATGAAGACAAAGGTATTCCGATCCATGCAATTACGGTTCAAAACGAGCCGCTTCATGAAACTTCCGGGTATCCGACCATGTACATGCCCTGGCAGGATCAGAGCAAGCTGATCCGTGATTATCTGGGTCCCCTGTTTGAAAAGGAAAACATTCAGACAGATATTATTATTTATGATCACAACTGGGACAATTTTCAATATCCCATTAACATACTTGATGATGAAGACACACGGCAGTATGTGAAAGGTTCTGCATTTCACGGTTATGGAGGTGACGTCGGACAAATGTCACACGTGGCCGAGGCACACCCCGACAAGCATCTCTATTTTACGGAAATTTCCGGAGGAGGCTGGGCTACTGATTTCTGGGAGAATATAACCTGGAATATGGATCACATCTTTCTGGGCTCCGTGCGAAACTATTCCAGAAATGCAATTTTTTGGAACCTGGCACTGGACGAGCAGGACGGGCCCCAGAACGGGGGATGTCCGAACTGCCGCGGTGTTGTTACCATTCCGGAAAATGAGGAGTTCCTGTCACGCAATGAAGAGTATTACATACTGGCGCACATGGCCAGGCATGTGAGACCGGGAGATTACAGGATTCAGTCTACCGCGCCTCAGCAAGATTTGAACTATCTGGCTTTTATCAATGAAGAAGGAGAGCACAAACTGGTGATAATAAACCGGTCGCAGCAGGCACAAACTTTTCAGGTTCGGTCAAATAGTGGTAAATTCCGGTATTCTTTAGCCGGCCGGACTCTTGGTACATTCCTGTGGTAAAGAATTATTCCTGCCAGTTTAAAAACTTTAAAAATAATTATATGAAAACTTTCAAAACAGTAGAGAATCAGTCGGTTGTGTCATCAGGGCGGATTGATATCATCCATACCTTATTAAGCCGGTCCATGCAATTTCTAAACAAAACCATGCTTGTTCTGGCGCTGTTCCTGATCGCATCCTGCGGTTCCGCGATGAATCAGACGGCCGCAGATGACGGAAACGGGGAGGATGCCGCAGCCGGAACGGAACAGGCGGCACACGATCAGGCGGAAACAGAATCCGTCATATCAGCCGAAACTCGCGAGAAGGTGGACGGGCTGATCGCCGAAATGACACTTGAGGAGAAAGTGGGACAGATGACCCAGATCACCCTCGATGTACTTGGCAAGGGAGAGGATGTATACAGCAGCTATGAACCGTTTGAGCTGGATCCGGAAATGATGGAAAAGGCGTTCCGTACCTACCAGGTGGGATCGGTACTGAACACCGCCAACAACCGCGCCCGCACTCCGGAGTTCTGGAATGAACTGCTGTCTGAAATTCAGGGATATGCCATTGAAGAGTCCGGACAGGATATTCCTGTCATATACGGACTGGACATGATCCACGGTGCTTCCTATGTCGACGGCGCCACGCTTTTTCCCCAGCAAATCGGCATGGCCGCTACCTGGAATCCGGAACTCGTGCGCCGGGCCGGTGAAATAACAGCCTATGAAACAAGGGCTACCGGTGTGGCATGGACGTTTTCTCCCGTACTCGACCTTGGTGTCGATCCGCGATGGCCCCGGCACTGGGAAACCTTCGGCGAAGATCCCTATCTGTCTGAAGTTTTGGGGTACGAACTGGTGAAAGGATATGAAGGTGAAGACAATGACATTGGCAACCCCTATCAGATTGCATCCTGCCCCAAACATTTTCTGGGATATTCCCATACACTCAGCGGGCGCGACCGTTCACCAGCATGGATACCCGAGTCACAGCTTCGCGAGTACCATGTGCCTCCCTTCGAAGGCGGAGGTATCGATGCCGGTGCGCTCACCGTCATGCTCAACTCCGGAGAGATCAACGGGATTCCGTTTCACTCCAGCAAAGAACTGATTACCGGCCTGCTGAAAGAGGAGATGGGCTTTGAAGGTTTTGTTCTGACCGACTGGCAGGATATCATTTACCTCTATACCCGCCACCGCGTCGCCGCCGATTATAAAGACGCTGTACGAATGGCCATCAATGCCGGTGTGGATATGTCCATGGTTCCCTACGATTTTGACTTTTCCAGATATCTTGTGGAACTGGTCAATGAGGGAGAGGTCCCGATGGACCGGATCGATGATGCTGTGCGCCGGATACTGACGGTAAAGGTGAAAATGGGACTGTTTGAAACTCCCTATACGGTTTTGGATGATTATCCGGAATTTGCATCCGAAGCTTTTGCCGATGCCTCGCGTCAGACCGCACTGGAATCCATCACGCTGCTCAAAAACGAAGACAATGTTCTGCCTCTTGATCCGGATATTTCCGCACTGATTGCCGGTCCCGCCGCAAACACCATGCGGCCGCTCAACGGCGGCTGGAGCTACTCCTGGCAGGGAGATCTGGTGGATGAGTTTACCGAAGATTACCTGACGATTTACGACGCTTTTTCGGAGAAACTGGGCGAAGGAAATGTAACCCTGTACGAAACCGTCCGCTTCGATCATGACGGTGCGTTTGATGATGAATTTGTGGATGATTTTGATGCTTTCAGGCAAAAAGCCGAAGACAAGGATGTCATCGTACTGGCTGTCGGAGAAAACTCCTATTGCGAGGGTGAGGGAGACCTGGACGACCTTTATCTGTCGGACTATCAGCAAAAGCTGGTTCGTGTAGCTGCGGAAACCGGCAAACCGGTGGTCATGGTGCTTGCCCAGGGCCGCCCGCGCATTATCAGCAAAGTAGAACCGCTGGTGCCTGCCATCGTCAATGCCTATTTGCCCAGCAATTATGGCGGTGAAGCACTTGTGTCTCTGCTTTTCGGTGAATCCAACTTCTCCGGAAGGCTGCCGTACACCTATCCGCGCTATCCGAACAAGCTGATTCCCTACTACCACAAGCACACGGAAAACCTGGAGCTTGAAGGCACCCCCACCGGCACTCAGTTTTATCCTCAGTATGAATTCGGGTTCGGCCTGAGCTATTCCGAATTTGAGTATGTCTCTCTGTCAACAGATGCTTCTTCTTACGGAGTGGATGACATCATTGAGGTGACTGTGGAAGTTCAGAATGTATCTGATCGTGACGGGAAAGAAACCGTCATGCTGTTTTCCTCCCAGGATTATGCATCTATCACACCTCCGGTAAAACGCCTTCGTGATTTTGAGAAGATCGAAATTGCAGCCGGCGCGACTGAAGAAGTGACATTCCGGGTGCCGGTCAGCAAGCTGGCATTTGTCAATGACAATAATGAGTGGATTGTAGAGGAGGGCGGATTCGTTCTGCGTGTTGACGGACTGGAAGCTCCCTTTACTGTTACGGAAACTCAGGTAGTGTTCTGAATCCGGCAGGGAATTACGCTAAATAATTCAATGTGAGCAGGTACACTTGTTCACAAATTGCAGCATCGGGTTCAACGGAAAAAGATATCCAGATCCAGGACCACCGAGTTCAGGAAGTAGTCGTTGAACCCGATCGTGAATATGAGTATGCCGTACAGAGCGTGCTCCAGCGATACGGCAAGTAATGATTTGGTTTCTGCGTAGGTCCTGGCGAAGAGGTACCCTGCTCCGTAGGTGAGAAAAACAGCCGGGTAGTTACCGAAAATAATGTGAAGATAACCGAAGCTAAGGGCATTTACGTGGATCATAAACCGCTGCTTTGGGAAGATCGGTTCGTAGCGGTGAAATACAAAACCGCGATAAATAACCTCCTGGGGGTACACTGAAAAAAGCGGATAGGCGATCACCACAAACAACCAGGACCCGAAGTCATTCCTGACCATATTGAAAAGCTGGTCCGGCTCGAGCATCAGTATGATTATGGCCAGGAAAACCGCCGCAGGAATGAACCGCATGAAAATGCCCCGGGCCGATTTACGCACACCCTTCGTGTTCCAGAGTTTCTTCCTGTTGAACCGACCGTCCCGCCAGAGAATGAAGGCACAAAGCAGCGTGAATCCAAGCAGCAATCCGATTTTTGAGAACGGAACCAAGTCATAGAAAATCAGAGCCGGAATTGCCAGAAAAAGGAAAATAAACTCCAGGCTCAGGTACAGTTTGTGAAACAGAGAGTAACCCGGAGACCAGCCGATATAACGAAACTCGGGCTCAAGCAGTCGATGGCGGTCTGACATAGTGTTTCTCCGATGTTAAAAGTGACAATTAATGGTGCGCTGGGTTCAAAATATGCGCCGGAGCAGATTTAGCAAGATGGTAAGGATGATACTCACAAGTATCATGGTAGTAATGGGGAAATATATCCGGGTGTTTCCGGATTCAAATCGCAAATCTCCGGGCAGCCGGCCAAGCCAGTTCATCAATCCCGGATACATTTGCAGGATAATCCCCACAATCAAAAAGATAATGCCGGCAAGAATCAGAAATCGCGCCATTATTTCACACTAGTGTTATGATTCAGGTTTCCTGTGTCTGCCATTTGTTTCTGACCGGTGCAGTTGATTCTGCTATCTCAACAGCGGTTCGAGTACATCCCAGAGATTATTTGC
Source organism: Natronogracilivirga saccharolytica (assembly GCF_017921895.1). NCBI lineage: Bacteria > Pseudomonadati > Balneolota > Balneolia > Balneolales > Cyclonatronaceae > Natronogracilivirga > Natronogracilivirga saccharolytica. The sequence continues at coordinate 204,688 of NZ_JAFIDN010000005.1, read as the reverse complement.
AATAATGCGATGCCCCTCCGCAGTGGGATGAATCCCGTCCTCCTGATTATAATCCGGTTCTCCTGCCACATCTTCAAGTATGAATGGCATGAAAACCACGTCATTATTTTCGGCAAGTTCGTTGAAAATATTCCGGAAAGCGCTGGTGTACGAATCTCCCATATTGGGCGGGGCCTCCATGCCGGTCAGCACAATCTGTGCGTCGGGCCGCTCCGCCCTGACCTTGTCCATGATTTGCTGGAGATTTTCCATGGTGTGTCCGGGATCAATTCCCCTGAGTCCGTCATTGCCGCCCAGTTCCAGCACAAATATATCGAACGGCCGCTGAAGAACCCAGTCAATGCGCCGCAAACCTCCGGCTGATGTTTCGCCGCTGACCCCCGAGTTGACCGGCTCAATCTTATATCCAAGCGAGTCTGCAATTTCCCGGATTACGGCCGGAAATGCCTGATCCATGTCAAGTCCGTAGCCTGCAGTTATACTGTCACCAAAAAAAAGGATGGTAGTGGTTTCGTCAGAACCGGAGTTATTGCTGGCATCGACGTCTGTTGTCCGTGGTACCGCAGCAACCATAAGAGGCAGCGCAACTGTCAGCAGACATCCGGCGTATAATATTCGCAATGCAGTGATCATGGAAGCATGGTAATTATTTTGAGCATATCTGTTATTCAGTCAACGATTTTTCGACGGATTAAGTTTTATCATTTAGTGTGCGGGATCTACCTGTAACAAGATTTTTTTTCAGCAATATTTTTGATCCGGAAAAGCTATGCTCCGAGTAACCGACCTCACAAAAACCTATCGCAGCGGAACAGGCTCGCTCACCGTGCTTGATCATGTAACTTTCACAATTGAAGCCGGAACGATCTGCGCTGTTGTGGGACCATCCGGAAGCGGGAAAACCACACTCCTGGGCCTTTGTGCCGGCCTGGACAAGGCGACATCCGGACAGGTGCATCTCAGAGAGCATGAATTGGGCCGGATGGATGAAGACCGGCTCGCAGCCATCCGCAATCAGCACATCGGGTTTATCTTTCAGTCATTTCAGCTCATCCCCACACTGACAGCGCTGGAAAATGTAATGGTCCCGCTGGAGCTGCGGGGCGACCGCTATGAGGATGTGGCGGAAAGGGCACGCCGGCTTCTTGGCGAGGTCGGACTCGCAGGACGTCTCCATCACTATCCCTCGCAGCTGTCCGGTGGTGAGCAGCAGCGTGTGGGTATTGCCAGGGCATTTATCCACAAGCCCGATATTCTTTTTGCCGACGAACCGACCGGGAACCTCGATGCAGAAACTGGAGCACAAGTGGAGGAGATCCTGTTTGAGCTGAACAGAAAAGAAGGTACCACACTGGTTATCGTAACTCATGATTCCGAACTGGCAGATAAATGTGACCGGACCATCCGGCTGAAGGGCGGGCGTATTGCGAACGACAGCCTGCAGACTGACAGTATTCCGGAACAAACAGATCTGAAACAGGGAGTCTCCACATGACTCTGATGCCCGATATTTTCAGCATTAAAACGGCCTGGCGTGATGCCCGCTCCCAGTACAAAAGCCTGCTGGTCTATTGCGGCGGTATTGTGGCCGGCGTGGCGGCGCTCGTAGCCATCCTTTCCTTCCGGAGTGATGTGCTTATGACCGTCGATGAGCAGTCCCGCGAGCTGCTCGGGGCCGATCTCGAGATTTCGCAAGGCCGGCCCTACAGCAATGAACTGGTTGCCTGGATTGATTCGGTGGGAGGTGACCAGGCCCGATCGATTGAATTTTCGTCAATGGTGATGTACGGGGATGTGACGCGGCTGTCGCAAATACGTGCAATCGAAGGTCCATTTCCGTTTTATGGTGAAATCAAAACCAGTCCGGAAACAGCCGCGCAAACCTATCAGCAGGAGCGGAAGGCGCTTGTTGACCGGCCGATTATGGAGCAGCTTGATCTGCAGGTCGGAGACTCCATCCGCCTTGGCACGGAATGGATCCGGATTTCAGGAAAAATACTGGAAGTGCCCGGTGAATCGGCTGCTTTTTCACTCATCGGTCCCCGCATAATTGTACCGAAGGATGCAGTAGCCGGTTCGCGGCTGCTGGATCGTGGCAGCAGGGTGCAGTACAAGACATGGTTCCGGTTCGGAAGCCATTCACAACCGGGAGTGACCCGTGACGGACAGGAGGTCCGCCGGGAGCATATTCCGGATGAAGATGAGATCGGGCAGATGGCGTCAGAAGTGCGTGAGATTGCCGGGGACAGCAGGATCAATGTTACAACGGTGGCATCCAGAAAACAGGATTTCGCGCAGATCATAGACAACCTGACCCGCTTTCTGGGTATGGTCGGATTCATAGCTCTGATGCTGGGAGCCCTCGGTGTGGCAAGCGCCGTTTACGTCTACATCAAGCGGAAAAGTGCAACAGTGGCAACTCTCCGCTGCCTTGGGGCTTCCTCACGGCAGGTGCTGTACATATTCGGCATTCAGGTGGTCGGACTCGGATTTGCCGGAGCTGTTGCCGGTGCCTTGCTCGGATTGCTTGTCCAGCGGTTTTTGCCGCTTCTGTTCACCGATTTTCTGCCTTTTGAGCTGGTTCAGCAGGTATCCCTTCCGGCAGTCGGGCTGGGACTCCTGACGGGCATGGCAACAAGCATTGCACTGGCGGTCATGCCGCTGATGAGCATCAGCAGCATCCCGCCGCTTCTTGCCGTCAGAATCACCGATTTTTCCCCGCTTGCCCACGTTTCACGGCGGGTCAAGACCGGCATTGGTGCAACAGTGATTCTGGCCCTGACACTGATTCTTGCCGCACTTCTGCAGAGCATTACGGCTGCCGCATTATTCATTGCAGGTATTATCGCATCGATACTTGTACTGCTTGCCATGTCATCCCTGCTGATCCGTACCGTGCGCTCGCTCAGGCTGCGGTCTCTGTCCTACGTTTGGCGCCAGGGAATTGCCAACATGTTCCGGCCCAACAACCAGACTTCTGTACTGGTAACGACACTGGGTATGGGCATGCTTCTGATCGGCTCGATGTATTTGTCACAGGAAATGATACTGCAGCGCATTGACTTCCGGACCGGTGAGGACCAGTCCAACCTTGTGTTTTATGATATCCAGTCAGACCAGCTGGACGATGTCACGGATATCAGCCGCGATGAAGGCGCACGGGTGCTTGAAACGGTCCCGATTGTCTCCATGCGGCTAACACACCGGAATCATCGTCCGGTCCGCGAGATCAGGGATGATACCACAAGTACGGCAAGCTCCTGGGCGCTGACCAGAGAATACCGGGTTACCTACCGTGAGGAGTTGAACGAGGCGGAAACCATCCGTGAGGGAGAATGGATCGGACAGTCGGAAGGCATCGGCTCGGGGAAACCGGTTCCGGTTTCACTGGATTACCGGCTGGCGGATGATCTCGCTGCCGGGCTTGGTGATACACTTACATTTGATATACAGGGCGTGCCCGTGGACACCCGCGTGGCCTCGATACGCGAAGTCGATTTTCAGCGCCCCCAGCCCAATTTCTTTGTGCTTTTTCCGGCCGGTGTGCTGGAATCGGCGCCTCAGTTCCATGCACTGACCCTGAGGACGCCGGATGAGCAGACCGGGGCACGAATCCAGCAGGCTGTTGTTCAATCCCATCCTAATGTGTCGGCCATTGATGTCGGACTCGTGCTGCAAAGTGTCGAGACATTTCTGGACAAGGTTGCCATGGCTGTTCAGTTTATGGCTCTCTTCAGTATTCTGACCGGTCTGATCGTGCTTGCAAGTGCCATCGCCATAAGCCGGTTTCAGCGTCTGAAAGAATCCGTTCTGCTTCGCACTATCGGAGCTACCCGCAGGCAGATTCTCGGGATTCAGTTTGTGGAATATCTCTGGCTTGGGGCCTTGTCCTGCCTGACCGGCCTTCTGCTGGCCTTGATTGCCGGATGGCTGCTTGCGCTGCTGTATTTCGATCTGATTTTTGTGCCTGACCTGTGGGCACTGCTGGCTGCTTCAGTGGTTGTGATCGCTCTGACACTCATTGTCGGATTTTTGAATTTCCGTGGTATATTGCAAAGCAAACCGCTTGAAGTTCTCAGGGCAGAAGGATAAAACCGGGCGGGATGTTTAGAGGGGGTCATTCCGGTCCGGCTTCCCGCCTGAAGCATCACTCCGAAATTCGATATATGACACACCTTATCAGACACTGGAAAACCGCAGCTTCCTTTTTTTTCGCCGGAGTCATGGCCGCATCGCTGATGTTCATCGGAATTGCGGACCGGGGGCCTCTGGCCGGTATTACCTCCATCGGAGGCGGTTATGATTCCGTGAGTGAATCAGCACGGTACCGGAATATGCAGGATACACTGCCGTCGTTTACAGCAGAAAGTATCAGGGAAGCGGAAAAGCTGTACGGATTGTCATTCAGTGATGCCCATCGTGACTCCATGATGAAAGACGTGATCACACAGCTTGGATACTATGAAGAACTCAGAGGCTATGATATCGGAAATGATGTGATGCCAGCCATGCACTTCGATCCGATGCTTCCGTGGCATCAGTCCGAAGAAGAGCAGCATTCCATCGACTGGATGCTTGATGAGCAGGTTGAATTGCCTGATGAACCCGAAGAACTGGCGTTTTATCCGGTTGAAAAACTGGCTGTGCTCATTCAAAGCGGAGCTGTGACTTCCGAAGAACTTACCCGCATGTTCCTTGAGCGCATCCGCCGGTACGATGATGAACTCAAAACCGTGGTTACACTGACGGATTCGCTTGCGCTTGCGCAGGCACGCCGGGCTGACCGGGAGATTGCTGAAGGCAATTACCGCGGTTTACTTCACGGCATCCCGTACGGAACAAAAGACCTGCTGGACTTGAAAGGGTATCCTGCATCCTGGGGCTCGAAGATATATGCCGGGCGGGAGCCCGATTACACGGCTGCGGTCATCAGCAAGCTGGAAGCAGCCGGAGCAGTACATGTCGCCAAGTTGTCACTGGGCGAACTTGCCTGGGGCGATGTCTGGTTCGGTGGAATGACCCGGACTCCCTGGAATACGCAGTACGGCAGCAGCGGATCAAGCGCCGGTTCGGCATCCGCCGTGGCCGCGGGACTCATTCCATTTTCGATCGGTTCCGAAACCCTGGGCTCTATCATTTCGCCGGCCACAAGAAACGGAGTGACCGGGTTCCGCCCCACATTCGGAAGAGTCAGCCGCCAGGGGGTCATGGCTCTGAGCTGGAGTATGGACAAAATCGGTCCGGTTACCCGCTCGGCTCACGATGCCGCTATTGTTTTTGACGCCATTTATGGTCCGGCGAACAGAACGGATGCCTCCGGCGATGGCGGCGATGCCACCGGAAGCGGGTACGAAAAAGATCCGTCGGTACGGGATATCCCGTTTAATTACGACCCTGAGTTTGATTTTGAGAACAAACGCATCGGATACATCGCTGATGCATTTGAATCCGAACACGGCTATCATGAATTCGACAAACGAGTGCTTGAAAAACTCAGGGATCTGGGGGCGGAACTGGTGCCGGTTTCATTACCGGAAATTACTGCAGCGCCAATGCGCATTATCCTGAACGTAGAGGCAGCCGCTGCTTTCGATGAGGTGACCCGAAGCGGTAAAGACACCATGATGGTGCGGCAGGTGAGAGATGCCTGGCCAAATGTGTTCCGGGCTGCCCGTTTTGTGCCCGCCGTGGAATATATTCAGGCAAACAGGATCCGCACGCTTTTGATGAAGCAGATGGACGAGGCCATCAGTGATGTCGATGTCTATGTATCGCCTTCATTTGTGGGGGGGAATCTGCAGGTTACCAATCTGACCGGACATCCGTCGGTTTCCGTTCCGACCGGATTTGATGTGGAATCAGGACTTCCCGTCAGCATTACATTCAACGGCCATCTTTATGATGAAGGAACCGTGCTTTCACTGGCACGGGCCTGGCAAATGGCAACCGGTTATCATGAGAAGATTCCGCCGGATTTTGCCCCCGGTTCCGGCGAAAGGGAACGGGATGAATGATCATGTGGTACCTGCTGACCCGCAATTCCGGTCAATCCGGTTTCTGAGAATGACCGGTTGATTCAGACTGACCAGGTGACTCGAAATTTTCAGGTGAATCAGACTGTTCGTATGTCCCGGATTGTTCCTTCCCACCGAACTCATACTTTTCCCCGATGATGAGCATGATGTAGTCATATACAGCGTGAGCGGTCATTGCGGCAATCAGTCCCGCCCATTCAAACAGCAAACCAAGGCCGACACTCAGCCCGAACATCATCACTCCGAAAAGCACATGCAGTATCGAAGTGAACTTGAAATATCCGTGGAGTGCGACAAACAGCAGGGAGGTCAGCCAGAGCCCGATAACCGGCTGAAGCGCACCGCGGAACAAAAGCTCCTCGCCGACGCCCGCAAAAAAGGAGACCTGGGCGCGGTCAAACCGGCGGAACTTCATGCCCGAAAGCATGTCAACGATGGTATAGTCACGCAGAATTCTCGAAACTGGGGTGCGGAACATGACGAATGCCACGAATCCGGCAGCCAGTATGCCGAACAAAAATCCCGAAACAAGCTGCCCGGCCAGCGGGAATCCATGGTCGAACAGTGACGCAATACCATCGTCATGTGCATAGTGCACGATGATCAGTGTCAGTGAGACATAAACTGCAGCCGATGCGAGGGAGAGCATCAGCAGTGCGTTTCGGGAATATTGCATCATGAATCAAAAGCTGCTTGAAAAAGGATACCGGCGGTAATATAATGGCATTACCCCGGCTGTGAAGGAGCCGGAGCATCAAGAATAACAAAATTACGGGGAATAATGATAGAAATCAGGGAAATAACCGGCGATGACGCCGAAGCACTGGTTAAGCTGATGCTGCAGCTTGACCGGGAGACAAAGTATTTGCTGTATGAACCGGGCGAACGTCCGGCAGATGTCCGGGAGTGGAAAAAAAAATTAACGTCCATGAAGCCACCTGAAAACGGGACGGTATTTGCCGCTGAAGGCATCGGTCATGACGGTGAAATGAGAATGGCCGGCTATCTGGAAGTGCGGCGGATGCCTTGGCAAAAGGTACGTCATCGAGTCTACATAGTAATCGGAATTCTTCAGCAGTTCGCAGGAAGGGGGGTGGGAACCCGTTTAATGAGTGAGCTGGAAACCTGGTGCAGAAAGCACGGAATCAACCGTATCTGTCTGACCGTGATCGAGGAAAACAAAGCTGCGGTTGCCCTGTATAAAAAGATGGGATACCGCATCGAGGGGCATCATCCGAAATCCATGCGCATTGACGGCCGTTATGTGGACGAGCTGACCATGGGCAAGGATTTGGAGGGGTTCTCAACGTAGCTCATTTTTTATTTTGATTTTAATAATGGGATCATTATAATTGAGACTTGATTGAAGAGGTGCAAGCATCAGGCAGCCGTCGCAAGGTGCCGGTCCGGAAACGGACATAACCTGCGACCGACGGTGAGGGGATGACTTGCCGAAGCAATCCGGGAAAACGGCTTTCCGGTTTGTTGGGTTTTCGGGCTGAATCCCGGTTCCTGTCACACTGTTTCAGTGCGAAACAGCTTGTGGAGTGCTTCTGGCCCTTTCTCATTCGGGTTTGATCACACCTGCACAAGCCCATCCGTACAGGCAGTGTGACAATGACGCCCTCTCACTTTTTTATTGTTCCTTAAATATTGTTACCTGAAGAGGTGCAACCGTCAGGCAACCATCGCGAGGTGCCGGACTCCCGTTGCGGGAGCTGCCAGTGACCGATGGCCAGGGGGCGTTGTTGCCGAAGCTTTTCAAGTCCGCCGGTGATTTGAAAAGTTGGGTCCAGTGGTTGAATCCCTGGGACTGTCACGCTGACTCATTTGCGAGCAGGTCGTGGAGTGCTTTAGGAGTGATGAACAGTGCATGACACAGTAATTCGCCTTCTGCCTTCCTTAATCCTGCCCCGGCGAATGATTCCGTCGTGATGCTTTTCAGGTGCATGTTACAAACCTGAACCGGAAACCTGTTTGCTGCCTTTACAGCGGCACTGGTTTCTCTAAAGTATCACCCTGATGAATATTGCACTGCTTGGAAACGGAAAAACCGGAAGCCGGGTCAATGATCTGGCCGACGGACAGTCCGGCATTTCCGTTACCGTTTTTAACCGATCCCGTCCGCCCGAACGCAACTTGCTCGCTGAACACGATGTCATTATCAGTTTCCTTCCGGGAGATGCCTTTGCCGAATATATCCCGGAATTGATCGCATCCGGAAAACCTGTTGTTTCGGGATCAACCGGATTTGACTGGCCGGATGGACGCGAGGATTTCTCCAGGCGCATCGCCGGTGCCGGGCTGGTGTGGATTCATGCCAGCAACTTCAGCCTGGGAATGAATCTCATCCACGAGATGATCCAGATCATGGGAATGGCGGCAACCATGTACGACGAACACCGCTTTTCGATTCTTGACATCCATCATGCGCAAAAAAAGGATGCCCCGAGCGGAACGGCCCTTGCCTGGAAGCGCTGGCTGGATCAGCCTGCCACCATCACATCGGAGCGAACAGGCGATGTAGTCGGGCAGCATACACTTACGCTGGATACACCTTTTGAAAAAATCAGTATCCACCACATGGCCAAAGACCGGCAGATATTCGCATCCGGAGCCTTGTGGACAGCATCCCGCCTGCTGTCAGATCAAAACAGGCTTGAACCCGGACTTTATGACATCCAGCAATTTGTCCTGCGTCATATCCAGTCCCGAAACTGATAATCTGTCACTTCCAAAACAACAAATCATATTATGACAGCACAAACTGACCTTCAAAACCCCCTGTGGACGGCCCTTGTAACCCCTTTGACCGCATCCGGCCAGCCGGACCTGAGTAGTCTTGAATCGCTGCTCCGGGAACAGGAAAATGCCGGCAACGGTGTACTGATTCTTGGAAGCACCGGTGAGGCGCTTAATCTCGGTGAATCTGAAAGAAAACTGATCATCGATTTCACAACGTCGCTGAACCTGGATGTTCCTGTTATGGCAGGTGTCGGAGGCCATCATCTTCCGGATATTATTTCATGGCTCTGTTACCTCGAAACCAAAGCGGTGGATGCCTATCTGATGGTGACACCTATCTATGCGAAACCGGGTCCGGAAGGACAGTATAACTGGTTTACAACACTGATGGATTTCGTCAGCCGGCCAGTCATGCTGTATAATGTTCCCGGCAGGACCGGCACTTCTCTTCATCTTGAAACTGTTGAAAGGCTTAGAAATCACCGCAATTTCTGGGCGATCAAGGAGGCAAGCGGGTCCGTGGAGGAGTTCCGCCGGTACCGCTCGGCAGCCGGAGATGCACTGGTTTACAGCGGCGATGATGCCATGCTGCCCGAATTTGCACCGCACGGCGCTGCGGGTGTAGTTTCCGTGGCCGGCAATGTCTGGCCGGAAGCGACCCGGCTGTTTTGTGAGCTGGCACTGGAGAATCAGCTGTCCGAAATTGAGCGTTCTTTCTGGCAGGAGGCTTCAAAAGCACTTTTTGTTGCGTCAAACCCGGTACCGGCCAAGGCGCTGCTTTGTGCAGGGGAGCGTATCCGCACGGATGAGGTAAAGCTGCCACTGCACAGAGACGATATGGTTCGTCTTGAATATCTGAGGTCAGTTTCAGACCAGGTAACTGACTGGCATGCAGAAAGAAGCAGAAAACCGGCGGAAGTCCGGTAAAGCAGTTGACGCCAGTTTATGATCGCAAAACGGAAATGGCTATCATAAACCGGCAGGTACGGCAGCATAAATAGCATAAATAGCAAAAAATGAAAATCGAAATAATTATAAAGAAGGATTTTAGAAATGAGTGACTGGAAGCAGGTTCTGGAAGGATTGCAGGCCGGGGGAGTCCGGAGTGCCCGGAAGGAAAACGGTGAATGGAAGGCCAATCCGGAAGTGAAACAGGCAATTCTGGATGCGTTTCGTGCCGGTGAATTGACCGAAATGGATGAATTTGTAGACAAGCACAATCTTAGGCCGCAGAAATTTACGGTTGAGCGGAAGGTCCGGGTTGTGCCGGGCGGAAGCGCTGTACGGACCGGATCCTATGTGGCGCCCGGAGTGATTGTCATGCCGCCATCGTACATCAATATCGGAGCATATGTAGATGAAGGAACCATGATCGATTCGCATGTGCTGGTCGGATCATGCGCACAGATTGGCAGGAGTGTCCACTTATCGGCAGGTGTACAGATAGGAGGCGTGCTGGAACCGGTAAATCAGTCGCCCGTTATTGTCGAGGACGGTGCTTTTATCGGTGCCGGAGCGATACTGGTGGAAGGGGTGCAGGTGCTGCAAAATGCCGTTATTGCCCCGGGTGTGGTGCTTTCGCAGGGTGTGCCGGTTTTTGATTGTGTTAACGAGCGGCAGCTGGACCGGGGTGAACCTGTCCCGGAACGGGCAGTGGTTGTCTCCGGAACACGTCCGGTTTCCGGGCGGTTCTCATGGGCGAGCCAGGCAGGATTCCAGATGAACTGCGCTTTGATAATCAAATACCGGGATGAAAAAAGCGATGCATCCCTGGCCCTGGAAGATTCTTTGCGATAACTGGGTTATTATACCAGCATCCTGCCGGATACGATTCAGTTATCTGTACACACCGACATCTACAAAATGATCAAACCATGAGTGCTCAACAGCAAAAGCAATTTATCAAACCGGCCTCGCGCATGCAGCAGCTGCCCGAATATGTGTTCGGACGGCTTAATGCCGAGAAACAGCACCGCCGCTCCCGGGGGATCGATATCATCGATTTCGGAATGGGAAATCCCGATATGCCGGCATCGCGCGATGCTGTGGAAAAGATCAGGGAGGTTCTGGATGATACCAAGGTTCACCGATACTCACGCGCAACAGGCATTCCTCATTTGCTGGATGCCGTGGCTGATCATTACAAAAATGTGTATGGCGTAACGCTCGATCCGGAGTCGGAGATTATATCGACGATCGGCAGCAAGGAAGGATTGTCCCATCTTTCACTTGCCCTGCTTGGACCCGGCGAGACCTGCGCCGTACCGGAGCCCTATTTTCCGGTACACATGTGGAGTGCCGTCATCGCCGGAGCCGAGGTACGGAACATTCCGGTTACCGATGATGCGGCAGAGCTTATCGCCTCAATCGAGGCGCTTCCCGAAACACCGAAGGTTCTGTATCTCAACTATCCCCACAATCCCACCGGAACCACGGTTGATCTTTCTTTTTTCGAAGATATGGTCAGCTGGTGTCGTGAGCATTCGGTTATTCTGATCCACGACTTTGCCTACAAGGATATCACATTCGGTGACTATCAGGCGCCGAGTGTCATGCAGGTTGAGGGAGCCAGGGATGTAGCGGTGGAGTTCTTCACTATGAGCAAATCGTACAATATGGCCGGATGGAGATGCGGATTTTGCCTCGGGAATCCGGAGATTATTGCCCTGCTCAGCCGGATCAAGGCGTTTTTTGACTACGGAATGTTCACACCTATACAGGTTGCCGCGATTGTATCGCTCAGAAAAGATCAGGACGAAGTAAGGGAACTCGCTCAAAAATACGAGGCCCGTCGTGACACCCTTGTCGATGGATTATCCCGGGGTGAGTGGCACATTCCACGGAAAAGAGGGGCCATGTTTGTCTGGGCACCTGTGCCTGAACCATTCCGTGAAGCCGGATCGTACCGGTTTGCCGAATGGCTTCTTGATGAGGCCGAGGTGCTGGTCACGCCCGGAACCGGATTCGGCAGTGCCGGCGAAGGATATGTTCGCATGAGCCTGGTCGAAAACACCCATCGCATCCGTCAGGCAACCCGGCAAATTTGCCGCGCGCTGAAAATGCGTTAGACTCCTGTCTGGCCTGTAAAACCGGGAAAAGTTTTTCAAATTTCATAAACCGGCACACGGGCAACAGTTATTCAGGTTGACGGGGCAGAAATTATTTGTTATTATATAAATAAGTATATATGTAAATACCGGTGCGCCTGTTCAGCTGGAGGTCAAAAAGCCCTGAGGCAGCTGCCACAGCAAACCGGACACTACTAAACTATTAACCGTATTACAGTCATGCCACTTTACGAGTACAAATGCAAAGATTGCGGAAAAGTTACAGAGTTCCGGTCATCCATGGATAACAAAGCAGAAATGGCAGGATCTCTCATATGTGAAGACTGCGGATCCCGGAGTTTCTCGCAGGTTTTTGGAGGGATAGCCCTGACTCAGGGAAGCAGCGGTGGAAATGACCTGCCGCCTGATACCGGAGGCGGATGCTGCCCCGGCGGCATGTGCAATTTGTAGCGGCAGATAATAACATTCCCGGCTTATTATGGCGGTGATCCACCTGCGTATTGCTGCTTGTCTGTTTATTTAGGCTGAATGTCGTATTTTATTGAACCTGTAACAATTTCAGCCATCCGGTTCAGCCGGATTGGTATTTGACGACAATACGACAATGGAGTGTGAATATGAACCGTGCGGGGATACTGTTGCTGGTGGTCTTGCTGACCGTTTCAGGCTGCAGCACCATCAGGGGATTAGCCGGATACGAGTCTCCGGATGTGTCCTACAAGGATGTGAGTGTCGAGGGCATATCCCTTGAAAGCATCGATCTGATGTTTCATTTTGAAGTTGACAATCCCAACAGGGTAGGGGTGAAGCTTGAAGAGTACATCTACTCTCTTGCCATTAATGACAGCGATTTTCTGTCAGGAACACACACGGAAAAGCTGGAGGTGGAGTCGCGTTCCAAAGCAACAGTATCGCTTCCCCTGACACTTTCCTACAAGGACCTTTATGAGTCGGTTTCATCGGTGGTGCGGTCCGACAGTTTTTCCTATGCACTGGACACGGAAGTCAGTGTGGATATCCCGGTATATGGAAATGCAAAAATCCCCGTGAGGGTGGAAGGAGATCTTCCCGTGCTCAGAATGCCGGAAGTCGCCTTTTCGCGTTTTGAAGTGCACGATTTTTCATTTTCCGGAGTAGATGTGTCACTTTATCTGGATGTGTCCAATCCGAACCCGCTTGGAATGACACTTTCAGATCTGAATCTTGGAGCAACGGTAAGCGGAACGGAACTAGCCGACATCAATGTCGGTGATATCTCCTTTGAATCCGGTGAAAATGCCGAAGTGCCTGTTCGTTTCAGCTTCGGACTTGGTGATCTGGGGAGCACGGTGATAGATATGCTCAGGGGAAACAGAAAGCTGGAGTATGACATCCGCGGAGACGGCGATGTCAAAATTGATCATCCCGCTTTTAAAGATAAAACCCGACTGCCTTTTCATCTTACCGGTGACTATATGATAGGAGACTGATATGCAATCATCTGCAATGTTTAACCTGAATGCTTCTGTCCTGACTGTCTTGATGCTTGTATTTGTGATGCTTGCCGGATGCGGCGAAGAGCAGCCGGATAATGAGGATGCGTCCGCCGACGTCCCAGAAGATATGACGCAGGAAGAGCAGGAAATGCTTGAAAGCATGGGTGAACCCACATCCGAAGAGATTTTCTGGTCAAAACTGCATGAACACTGCGGGCTCGCTTTTGAAGGGGAACTCGCCGAAGCTGCCGAAGGTGTTGATTTGCTTGATGGCAGTGAGACCATCATCGTGCACTTCCGGAGCTGCACCGATTTTGAAACCCGGCTGCCTTTTCATATTGAAACCGCAACCGGGGAATGGGACCGTTCGCGGACATGGGTGTTTTTCAATCACGGGGATGACGAACTGGAGCTGCGTCATGACCATCGCCATGAGGATGGCTCCGAAGAGGAAGAAACCTGGTATGGCGGTGATGCCGTTGAAGGTGAAGGGAACTGGCAGCGCTTTATATATCCTCCCAGGACCGAGGAAGTCGGCAAGTTCATGGGCTGGCGGGTTGAGATTCATCCCCACGAGCGATTTACCTATGGCACCATGAGAGGCAACGAGTGGACGTTCCGGGTGGATTTTGATCTCACCACACCGGTCGAGGCGCCGCCTCCGCCATGGGGTTTCTGATCAGTTTGCCACCATTTCGGGAGAAAGCTCCTCAAGCCGGGCGCGCTGTACACTGACGGCATCCCGCAGTGAAGCCAGATTTTCATCTACGTATGCTTTGCCACCGGCTATCTCCTCACAGTAGTCGATACTGCTCCGAAGATTTTTGAAAAGCTTGTTAATGCGCTTCATCTCTTTTTCGTCCGATGTATCAGCCAGTTCCAGCTGGCGGGAAAGGTAATCCACGTACATGGCCATCTCTTTGGCAAACATGTGCGGACGTTCCCGCGGAACCAGAGATTTTTCCCGCCCGTAAATATGGTCAATCATTTCACGGAGAGAGTAGATACCGTTAAACCAGGCCAGGTTGGGGCCGGGGCAGACGGCCTGGGGCGAGCGGCTTTCTCCCTGAATCCCGAGTGCGATCAGTGCACCGTTGCCAAGATGGTCACAGAGACATGTTTTCTCGAGGACTTCCGCCTTGCGTTTTTGCTTGGCGGTTTCATCCAGCTCCGAACGATTGATCTCATCGATCTTGAGAATCTGGTACTGACTTGATGCGGTGCAGATCGGGTTGTTGGTGAACTCGGTGTTGAACTGTAGAAACCCTTTCGGGCAAGGGGAACCCGGCTTTTCGGTTTTTGAGCGCCGGGCTGTCCAGTTTTCCGAACCGGTATTTCTGACATTGTTGAAGGGGACCCCAAGCGGCGAAACTCCGCTGAGATACAGATCATCTTCACCGGCATTCCGGAGCAATTCCCGGGTGGGTTCGTCTACCGGTGTCGCTTCCGGCACAAGCAGAAATGGTGTTCCCCAGCCGGTTTTGTCCATTTCGTATTCTTCGAGCAGCCTGAGGTTTTCACCGCTTGTGCCGATGCCGCCCTGAACGGTTATGAGCGGCTCCTCTGTGTAAGCTGATTCGGGATAATCCCAGCCCATACTTTCATAAAAGGAGGTAATAAGGGGCTGGAAGGTGCGGCTGAGCTGCTCCTTTTTTTCACGAAACTCATCCAGTATCACGGGCAGAAGCTGTCCGTCTGATGCGAAAGCGTGTCCGCCGCAATTCAGTCCGGATTCAATGCGGAATTCGGCAATCTCCAGACCTTTTTTAGCCAGGAATTTCCCCTGGATCAGGGCCGAGCGGAAATCGCTGACTTTAAGAATGATCTTCTTCTTCAGATCACCGGACGCATCGCGGTAGAAGTCGCGGAATTCTGACATGTAGTTGTACAGGCGGGGGTTGAAGCCCGCTGAGAGTACGACAGAAGAACGGAGTTTGCTTTTTGCGAATCCGCGGAATGCGGCATTTGCGTCACTGAATTCACTGCTCATCGGGGTGCCGCTGTCGTCGTTCAGCAGCCGGTCGACCTTGGCCATGATGTTGACATCAATAGCGCCGGGTTTCATCATGGCAGTGAGTTTTTCCTCCATTTTCTCCCGTTCAAAAGAAGGGGCCATGCTTTTGAGCTGTTCCCAGCCTGATTTCAGCGTTGATGCATCGGGAAGCATTTCAAAGAATTTTGCCTTGTCGTTCTCGGAGAAGAAGGGCTGGTTGCGGATCTCGTAAAATTTCTTTTTTACGACATCCTCAACGGTATCAAGATAGGCGGTGATTCTTCTGGCCCGTCCGTCATCCGCATTCCGGGGAATGTTTTCGTAAGGCAAATCGTATTGGGCAGCATAATATTTGCGGATTTTCTCAACCAGCAGGTCATCCACAACGGAAATGACAGAATCAATACCAAAAGGAGCTACTCGAATGGGGGTGTCAATGGAGTGTCCCGTCCCCATTACCGGGATGTGAAACGAATGTACAAGTGTCATAAGTAATAGTATCCAAACAGATGTTCTGAATAAACCAACCGGGGAGGCATATGTGTCAGTGTGATGCTATCCCGGAAAGCGAACGTTCTGGTCCGTTTTTTCATAAACCACACAGAAATTGAAGAATACAAAAATTATAAGCCAATATCTAATGATTTTATTGCAAGGGCTGAAAAATCATAGGGTTGGGCTTTACAGAGCATGAGGGCGGCCAGGTGAATTTTCGAGCAGAACTTGGGCATGATGGCGGAAAGGGCTACTTTTCTGTTTCCGTTTAGGGAATGGTGGATAACAAAAAAGGTGGCTTCCTGACTGATGCTTTTAATACACACTACCGGCTGGACAGATATTCTTGAGCAGCACCGCGACTGGTCACCAGCTGCGTTTGCGCTGAACTACTCCGGGAAAAAGGAGTGGCCGGTCCGGGAGATTGCCGAACAGCTGCACTGCTATCCGCGCGCCGAACGCAAGCTGCTCGATCTGCACACTCCGGGAATGATCTATCTTCGGGAACCCCTGGAGCAGTCGTCCGGATTTGCCGCAGCAACATATCGTGCCAGGCGCTGGTCCGCATCTTCAGCAGCTGATCTGACCGGCGGACTCGGGATCGATAGCGCTGCGTGGGCACGGGCAGGTACCGGGGTGTACTATTGTGAAAAGAATACAGAACTGGCTGAAATTGCCGCTCACAATCACCGGTTGCTGGGACTTGAAGGAAAGATTTTCCACATGAATGACGATGCTGTGTCCTGGCTGGCATCCAGGTCCGGGGAAAAACCCGGGGAACCATTTTGTGATATCGTTTATATCGATCCGTCGCGTCGCAGCCGGGGCAGGCGTGTCGTTACGCCGGATGACAGCGAACCGCCTGTATTGCAGCATCTGGATCTCATCCGCTCAGCGGGAAGCAGGTATCTGGTGAAACTGTCGCCGATGATGGATGCTAACCTTGCCGGGCGTGAGTTTGAGGGATGCCGGACGATTGTTGCCGTTTCAGTCGAAGGGGAGGTCAAGGAGTTGCTTGTTGAGGGCATCGGGCATCATGGCGTCCGGAAGGGAAAGCATCAGGGCCTGCATCAGGATCAGTCTGAGCAACCGGATGATCAACATGAACTAAGCCGTCCTGTTCCGGAGGTGGTACTGCTGGACAGCCGGGGTTATGAGAAATTCCGGGTGACCGGCCCCGCAGACAAGGCCGACCGGGCTGCCGCCGATATCATGCCGCCGGATGAGTGGCTTTACGATCCCGATCCTGCACTGCATAAAATGAAACTCATCGATCAGGTTGCCGTGCAGTTCGGACTCGGCAGGCTGCATCGCGATGCCGGTTACCTGACCGGCAGTCATCTTGCGTCAGACTTTCCCGGAAAGGTGTACAAAATCGAAGAAATACTGGAATTCAAACCGCGCAAAGTCAAAACCCGGCTGAAACAACAGGGCTATGAGAGGGTGCATATTCATCAGCGTGGTTTTCCGCACACTGTTGATCAGCTCTATCGTAAACTAAATCTGAAGATGGGCGATGATGCCCACCTGTTTGCCCTGTCAGACCATCAGGACCGGCTTGTGCTGCTGGTGACCCGGCCCGAAAAAATATGACACGTCCGCTTTATGTATTCCTGCGAATATCCTATTATGCGGACAACCATTGTGCGTCAGAATAACTTCAGACATGAAATATCACGACGACATCTAAGATCTGACGAACAGTGTATTATGAAAAACTCATGACGGGGCATAGGCTCTGCTGCACAAACGTGTGATTGAAACTGTCATGACAGTCATGGCATTTCACTTGGTGACCTTCGGTTCATGTGACGATATAAATCCAAAAATTTTAAACAGATGAAATGAACATGACCGGGTCGGCGCCCGGACACACAGGCGCATGATTACATACGGTCATGACATTACATGTGACGACATAAATCCAAACATTTAAACACATGAAAGGTATTGTACTTGCGGGCGGAACAGGTTCTCGTTTGTATCCGCTGACCAAAGTCACAAACAAGCACCTGCTGCCGGTCGGCAACAAACCCATGATCTATTATCCGATCGAGAAGCTCACCGGCGCCGGGATTGAGGAAATTCTGATTGTAACTGGAACGGAACACATGGGCGATGTCGTCAGCCTCCTGGGTTCAGGCCGTGAATTCGGATGCCGTTTTACATACAAGGTTCAGGATGAAGCCGGCGGAATTGCCCAGGCGCTCGGTCTGGCTGAAAACTTTGCTGGAGGTGACACCATGACCGTCATCCTGGGAGACAATATTTTTGAGGATGATCTTTCGGCTGCCATGGCGGCCTATCCCGGTTCCGGCGCCGGGATTATGCTCAAAGAGGTGGAGGATCCCACGCGTTACGGCGTGGTTGAACTGGACGGTGACCGGATTGCCGGGATCGAGGAAAAGCCGGAAAAGCCGAAATCCAACCTCTGCGTCACCGGAGTATACATGTACGATGCAAAGGTTTTTGACTATATCCGGACTCTTAAGCCGTCGGGCCGTGGAGAACTTGAAATCACCGACGTCAACAACCACTACATCCGGGAAGGAAAGATGTACTACAGCGTCATGAAAGGCTGGTGGACCGACGCCGGAACCCCGCAGTCACTGTGGCGCGCCAATGAATTGATGCACCGTACTGATGGTGGGTGATCTGATGAAAGGGCGCAATGAAGATCTGTCACCGCAGCAGGTTCCGGAGCCTGCAAGGCCTCCGCAGCACTACAGGCGGTGGCTGATTCTCGGTGCAGGCGGACAGCTGGGAAGCGAATGGGTGGAATGGATGGAGCGATCCGGGGCTGATTATCTCGGGCTTACAAGGAAGGAGCTGGATATTACCGACAAAACTGCGGTGGAACGGGCTCTGTCGGATTATGACCCCGATGTTGTTATTAACTGCACGGCATATACCAAAGTTGACCAGGCTGAAGACGAAATAGAGTCGGCCAGCAGTATCAACGTGGATGCGGCCGGACATCTGGCCGCCCTCTGCGCTGCTGATGACCGTATGCTTGTTCATTACTCTACGGATTATGTTTTTCCCGGAAGGATGGAGGACCGCGTCCGACATCCTGCGGGTTATCCGGTTGATTTTCCTCCCGAACCGGTCAATTCATACGGACGAACAAAGTGGCTGGGAGAACAGGCGGTCCGGAGTGCCGGCGGACCGCATCTTATTCTGCGTGTATCATGGCTGTGCGGAAAGTCAGGCCGCAATTTTGTCCATACCATGCTCAGACTCGCAGAAGAGCGGGACCGGCTGACCGTTGTGAATGACCAGTTTGGCACTCCCACTTTTACTGCACCTGTGGTCCACAATACGCTCGTCCTGCTCGAGCAGGGAGCAAGAAACACATGGCATGTCACATCCCGGGGGGAAACAACATGGTACCATTTTGCCAGCCTGATTTTCAGTCTTGCAAAAAAAAACGTGGAAGTAGTGCCGGTCCCGAGCTCCGAATTTCCGACCAGGGCGAAAAGACCGGCATGGTCACTCCTTGATACGGGCTCTTTGTCCGGTTTGCCGGGTAATCGTTTATTACCATGGCAGCAGGAGACCGAAATCCTTCTGAAATCTCTAAAAACCGGGTAATGAACTTGTCCGGCCATTACAATTGCGCTATGTTTGCAGCAGGCAGCAGGCAGTTCTTCTAAATGTCTGTAATCAATCATCAAAACGTTTCTGAATAACACAATTCATGGAATTCATCCCTACCCGACTGGAAGAAGTTATCATTATCCGTCCGCGGGTCTTTGAGGACAAGCGCGGTTTTTTTACCGAGACGTTCCGGCTTAACAAATACAATCAGGCCGGCATCCGGAAACCGTTCGTGCAGGACAACCTGTCCGGATCGGTAAGGAACACACTCAGGGGGCTGCATTATCAGATTCTGAATCCGCAGGCAAAGCTTGTTATGGTGACATCCGGAGAGATTCTGGACGTAGCCGTCGACATACGCCGCAACTCGCCCAATTTCGGGAAGTATGTAAGCTGTGTGCTGTCGTATAAAAACCGCGAGATGCTCTACATCCCGGAAGGGTTTGCGCACGGTTTTTTTGTGCTGTCTGAACAGGCCACGTTCATGTATAAATGCAGTGACTATTATAATCCGGCCGGGGAGCGGGGGGTCCGGTGGGATGATCCCGATATCAACATCGACTGGCCGGACGCGGATCCTGTTTTATCTGAAAAAGATCAAAAACTTCCGTTTCTTTCGGATATCGGAGAACAGGACCTGCCGGAATAGTACTGCGGGAACTGCACTCATGAAGCAGCACTCATGAAGCAGCATCCGGCCGGCAGCAGATGTCCCGTACTTTACAATGGATCACATTTCCATGTACCAACATAATTAATTCGA
Organism: Natronogracilivirga saccharolytica; assembly: GCF_017921895.1. NCBI lineage: Bacteria > Pseudomonadati > Balneolota > Balneolia > Balneolales > Cyclonatronaceae > Natronogracilivirga > Natronogracilivirga saccharolytica. The sequence goes on along the minus strand of NZ_JAFIDN010000005.1, from coordinate 184,514 downwards.
TCAGTTCCTATGCGATTATTGGTAACAGGCGGAGCAGGATTTATCGGGTCAAATCTTGTTCTTCATCTGATGCAGCAAAATCAGAACATCACGCTGCTGAATATCGACAAGCTTACATATGCATCCGATCTCTCGTTTCTCGAACCGGTTGAGGATCATCCGTCCTACCGCTTCGAAAAAGTGGATCTTGTGAATCGCGATGCGGTGCGGGAGATCGTCAATGATTTCAGGCCTGACGGGGTGATGCATCTGGCCGCAGAGTCTCATGTCGACAATTCCATCAAGGGGCCCGAACCATTTGTGATGTCGAATGTCGTCGGAACCTTCAATATACTTGAAGAGTGCCGCCAGCTGTGGCTGTCCGATCCCAACGGATACGCTGACAAACGGTTTTTGCATGTCTCAACCGATGAAGTCTACGGCTCCCTCGGTGATGAGGGCACGTTTAACGAAGAGACGCCGTATGCACCCAATTCACCCTATTCCGCGACCAAAGCCGGGAGTGATTTTCTGGTGCGGTCTTACCACAAGACGTTTAACATGAATGTGGTTACCACCAACTGCTCCAATAATTTCGGTCCCCATCAGCACGATGAGAAGCTGATCCCGACCGTTATCCGAAAAGCGCTGAACCACGAGGAGATACCCGTTTACGGCAAGGGCGAAAATGTGCGGGACTGGCTGTATGTCACCGACCACTGCCGTGCTATTCAGAGTGTTTTCGAAAGCGGCAGGCAGGGTGAGACGTATATCGTTGGCGGACATAATGAATGGAAAAATATTGATCTGGTCAGGCTGCTTTGTGATTTGCTCAATGAGGAAAAAGGCGAAGGGCCGGATGGAGATTACAAAAACCTGATTACCTTTGTCACAGACAGGGCAGGACACGACCTCCGGTACGCCATCGATCCGGGCAAAATCGAAAGAGAGCTGGGCTGGAAACCCCTGATGCAGTTTGATGAGCAGCTCAGGGAAACAGTCCGGTGGTATATCCATCGTAACAAGAAAAATTGAATGCAAAAGGAGAAGCAATGGCAAGAAAGTTCTGGCTGATGAAGTCTGAACCTGATGAGTTCAGCATAGATGATCTGATAAAAGCTGAAAACAGTACCGTTCACTGGGACGGAATCCGCAACTATCAGGCCCGGAATTTCATGAGGGATGAGATGCAGCCGGGCGATGGTGTACTTTTCTATCACTCAAGGGCAAAGCCGCTGGCTGTGGTCGGCACAATGAATGTGGCAAGTGAACCGTATCCGGACCCGACTCAATTTGACCCTGACTCAAAGTATTTTGATCCAAAAAGCACAAAAGAGAACCCGAGGTGGATGCTGGTCGATGTGCAGTTCACTGCCAGGTTTGATCCACCGGTAACCCGTGAGCAGATCAAGGAAACAGCCGGACTTGAGGACATGATGCTGATCAAAAAGGGCAGCCGGTTGTCGATTCAGCCGGTAACAGAGCAGGAGTGGAATATTGTTCACGAACTGGCCGGCAGAGATCCGATATGAGTAATAATGACCGAAAGGATACCGGACAACCCGGCAGCAGATCCGCCTCCCGCGACAGGCTGGTCATCCGGACCCGCGGCATCCTTCCCATTCAGCAGCTGAAGAAATTGCGTGAATTCGGTGTGCTGAAATCTGATCCGCGCTATCCGATTCACGATGATCAGTTTCAGCCCAATTCCATGGATCTGCGTCTCGGGGAGAAAGCGTACCGCGTGCGCTGCAGTTTTCTTCCGGAGAATGAAACCGTGGTCAGCAAGATGCGCCGCCTCTCGCAGCACACCATCGATTTGAAAAAAGGAGCTGTACTCGAACAGAACTGCACCTATCTGATTCCGCTGCTTGAAGAGCTGCACCTGCCGGTGAACTCGCAACCCGACGGCCCGATCATCACTGAAGAACCGCTCACTGCCAAAGCCAATCCGAAGAGCAGCACAGGGAGACTGGATATTTTCACCCGGCTGATCACCGACTATTCTCACCGGTTCGAGGAAATCGCCCAGGGTTACAGCGGTCGTCTCTACCTGGAGGTGGTGCCGAAGTCGTTTCCGGTCCGTGTGCAGACCGGCCAGCGTCTCAATCAGCTGCGTATCCGTCACGGGCAGGCTCTGCTCAGCGACCAGGATATCCTTCATACGCACCTGCAGAATCCCATCCTGTTTGATGAGAACGGAAGTGCGCTGCCTGTTGACGACCTCAATGTGAGGGACGGACTGTTCATGCGGGTGAGCCTTCAGGGACCGGAAGGGGCGATTGTCGGGTACAAGGCAAAAAAGCACCGTGATCTGATCGATCTGCAGAAGACAGACCATTATGAAGTGAGGGAGTTCTGGGATCCCATCTATGCGCAAAAAGATGACTATCTGATTCTGGAGCCGGAGGCCTTCTACATATTCGCATCGAAAGAGCGTTGCCGCATTCCGAGACACCTTGCTGCCGAGATGGTTCCCTATGACACCGGATCGGGAGAGCTGCGCACGCATTATGCCGGTTTTTTTGACAGCGGATTTGGCGGATCGATCGAGGACGGCGGGGCCAGGGCGGTTCTTGAAGTCCGTTCCCATGACGTGCCGTTTCTGGTGGAAGACGGACAGACGTTTTTCCGGATGGTTTTCGAACCGAACACCCTGCTGCCGGATTATGTTTATGGTGAGGACCTTAAGAGTAATTATCAGGGTCAGGCACTTAAACTTGGAAAACATTTCAGGGATCAGTCAGCGGTCAGCAGATAATGTCGGTTTCAGCAACAGGCATCAGGCAGCCGCAATCAGGTAATGCAGCTTTGAGTAAAAGGGATGAATGAGCATGGATGAGCATTTTTTGTTTTACATACCTCCGGAGGATATCCGGGAAGAGAGGATGTGGTTTCCGGAGGAGGAAGTCAGGCACATCGGAAAAGTACTCCGCAAACAGGCCGGAGATTTTGTCCAGGCCACGGATGGCACCGGCAGACTGCTGGATGTGGAGCTGATAGTCGTGGACAAAAAGAAGGCCGCGGGTGAAATTGTGCAATCCCGGGAGATATCGGCCGGACCGGAACGGGTTCTTGCAATGGGACTGATAAGACAGCGCGACAGGCTGGAGTTTGCTGTCGAAAAGGCGGTAGAGCTGGGGGTCACCCGGCTGGTGCTGGTCCATTCTGATCATTCCGGAACGATGACCGTCAAGCCAGCCCGCATAGAAAAAACCATCATTTCTGCCATGAAGCAAAGCAGGAGATGCCATCTGCCGGTATGGGAGGAGCGTGATAGTTTTTATGACGTGCTTTCTGCATACCGGGATAACCGGACCGTGATCATGGCTGATCCGGAGGGCGTGACTTCGCGGGATTGGCACCCGGGCAGGAATCCCGCCTTGCTGATGGTCGGTCCGGAAGGAGGGTTCTCCGGGAAAGAGAAGGATCAGGCTATTGCTTCGGCAGCACAGTTTGTAAACCTCGGCAGCAACAGACTGCGAACAGAAACGGCAGCCTGTGCTTTATTGACGCTTGCCGGAGTTTAACGAGCCGGCAACCGGTTACCGATTCAGCTACAGGTCTTTAGCGGGCCGGGCGGGCAACAGGTAAGACCGCTTTTATGCTTTTAAAGGTGACTTTTTGTCTGTCCGGAAGACATGATTTCTGCAGGTCAATTTCTGCGGGGAATGATATTGTCAAGCATATCACCCGAAGATTCGCTTTCATCGCGCATCACCTGCAGTTTCTGAACTTCCGGCCACAACGTTAATGCGATATTAACCGTCATATCCACCTCATCATTGATTACGGGATAGAAATACTCGTTGCCCCAGACCTGACGTGCCAGGTCGGCTTTCATCCAGCCAAGCGGAATTTCCAGCTGTTCCTCAAGGAGCGAATCATTCAGGTAAAGCTTGTTGTCATCAAAGTGTGCGGTGGTTACTGTGTCAGCGAGTACGAGACCATTGTCGGAAAGCTGCCTGACAAAGTCGTCACGCTGATTTTCACTCCATTTGAAATCACTCCGGAATTCCCCGAAGCGGTCTTTCCAGTCGGAACGGAACTGATCGCCCTGTCGGTCTATATAGTTGCGCACAAACGTTGATCCGACATTGTTGCGTCTCATAAGTACAAAAAGCTCATTGGACCGGTCGACATCAACAATATGATCCGGCACAACGCCGCCGCCGCCGTAAACTTCTCTGCCGGAAGCAGTTTTATATCTTAGTGAGTCGGGGACATTCTCCACGAACTGATCCACATCACCACTTGCGCTGTCATCACGGGAGTAAATTTCATAGAGATATTTTTCGCGTCCGTCCTTGAACGGTTTTTGAATTTCACGTCCGCTAGGTGTGAGATAACGGGAAATGGTGATCCGGATGTTGCTCTTGTCGGCAAGCTCATACTGCTGCTGAACCAGGCCTTTGCCGAATGTCCTCCGGCCAACGACAAGTCCGCGGTCATGATCCTGCACAGCACCGCTCACAATTTCGCTTCCGGATGCGGAACCTTCATTCACAAGAACAATAAGCGGGATATCACGGTAGGGACCGTCATAGCGTGCTCTGTATTCAGAGGTGAAGCGGGCGTGTCTGCTCTCCGTTGCAACGAGTTTGGTTCCTCTCGGGAAGAAATCGTTGGTCATTCTTACAGCCTGCTCCAGATAGCCGCCGGGATTGCCCCTCAGATCAAGGATGAGCCGCTCCATATCCTGATTCCGGAGGTCCTTCATAGCCTCGGTGAATTCCTCATGTGTCGTGGCTGCAAATCGGTTGATCCTGATATAACCGGTTTCATCATCCAGCATATATGAACTGTCGAGTGTATACAACGGAATCTCATCGCGTGTAATCTCAAAATCCAGCAGCTGATTGTTGCCGGGACGCTGAATGCCGACGGTTACTTTCGATCCTTTGGGACCGCGAAGGCTGCTGACAACATCCTGTTCGCTGAAACCGATAGCCGAATCGCCGTCGATTTTTACGATACGGTCACCGGATTGAATGCCCAGCTGATCACTGGGTCCGTTGGAAATCGCAGAAATAACCGTGATGGTATCATCGATAACCTGAAACTGAATTCCTATGCCTTCGAATTTTCCGGAAAACTCCTCCTGAATACTTTCGCTGGTTTCAGGCTTGATGTAGACCGAATGCGGATCAAGAGGACGGAACATTTCACGGATGGAATGCTCAACCAGCGCTACCATGTCTTCATCCTCACCCGAATTGTTCATGAGGTACATGTAGGCGTTTTCGAATTTCGAGAATGATTCCCTGATTGAACCGATTTCAACATCCGTAAAGGTAGTGTCCAGCGGTGTTCCCGAAATATCCATCGTGGTGTCAGCGATATTTCTGACGAAGCCTTTCATACTGTTTTTGAACAGTTCGTCAATGCTGGTTTCCTCGACGTGATTTTCGATGATTTTACGCTGAACCTCAGTGTATTTTCTGAGATTGGTTTCATGGTCTTTGTCAATGGCGGCAACACGGTCCACACCACTCAGATAAAGCAGTGTCAGGATGATTGCAGAGACCAGAGGTGGGGTTACAAACTGTTTGAATGTCATGCTCAGGTTATCTTGCTTGCGGTTCATTCGGGATAAATAAAAAGAAAGGCTGTTTCAACCAGATAATCCAGCCATTGGTTTCCTATAACGCACACAGTAGGTAACGGCATTCCAGGAACATTGTTATTGCGTCAGGGTTATGAAATTTCAGGCTGATACGTGAAGCAGTCTGAGCCACTTTCATCAAAGTATATAATGGCTCAAATCCTTGTCACGGGTAAGTTTTTCAAGCTGCCGGTCGACGTATTCCTTGTCGATTGTGATGTTGCCGCTTCCGATATCATCAGGAATAGCAAACTGCAGTTCCTCAAGCACAGTAGAGAGGATGGTGTGAAGCCTGCGCGCTCCGATGTTTTCGATGGCGGCATTTACTTCGGCTCCCACCTTGGCGATCTCGCGTATGGCGTCATCCGAGAACTGAAGGTCAACACCCTCGCTTTTCATCATGGCGATATACTGCTTGGTCAGGGCATTTTTGGGCCTGGTCAGGATGTTGTAAAAATCCTCCTCGGTGAGCGAATCCATTTCCACACGGATCGGAAACCGCCCCTGAAGTTCGGGAATCAGGTCGGATGGCTTGGCGGTATGAAATGCGCCCGATGCAATGAAAAGAATGTGGTCGGTTTTGACCATGCCGTACTTGGTTGATACATTCGAACCTTCCACTATGGGAAGCATGTCGCGCTGAACGCCCTGGCGGCTGACATCCGGACCGCTCCGGCCGTCACCTGTCGTGCCGCCGGCCACCTTGTCAATCTCATCAATAAATACGATACCGGAGTTCTGGACCCGCTCGATGGCCTCCTGGTTTGCCGCATCGTGATCAATCAGTTTTTCGGTCTCTTCGTTAAGGAGGATGGGACGGGCATCGCTGATTTTCATCTGACGTTTTTTTGAGCGGGATTTGGTCAGGCTGCCGAGCATATCCTGCAGGTTCATCCCCATCTCTTCCATGCCGCCGGGCCCGAAAATCTGCATCATCGGATTCTGTCCGGATGGCTGAACGTTGATTTCCACTTTCCGGTCTTCAAGATCGCCGTTGCGGAGTTTCTCGCGGAATTTCTCACGTGTCCGGTGGTTGAGTTCATCATCCGTTGCACTTTCCGGATCAAATGAGCTGTCTGTGGTCTCGAAACCTGTTTTTTTATCCCGGGAGGTTTTCCGGATTGGGGGAATGAGCAGGTCAAGCAGGCGTTCTTCCACCTGTTCAGCCGCTTTTTTCATTACCCGCTGCTGCATTTCGGATTTTACCATGGAAACGGCAATATCCGTGAGATCACGGATCATGGATTCGACATCACGCCCGACATAACCAACTTCAGTAAACTTTGAAGCCTCAACTTTGATAAACGGTGCTTTGGCAAGTTTGGCGAGCCGCCGCGCAATTTCGGTTTTTCCCACGCCGGTGGGGCCGATCAGGATGATATTGTTCGGCACGATTTCGTCCCGGATGGATTCGTCTGAATTCAGACGGCGCCACCGGTTCCTGAGAGCTATGGCAACAGATTTTTTGGCATCACTTTGTCCGATGATGTAGGTATCCAGCGCTTCGACGATCTGGCGCGGGGTCAGACTGTTTTCCTTTTGTATGAGATTCTGATCACTCAAGGTCAAGCAGGGTTAAATTGTGATTGGTGTAGATGCAGATATCGGCAGCTATATTCAGTGATTTTTCGACCATTTCCCTTGCCGACAGGGACGGGGCATCTTGCTTGAGAGCCCTTGCCGCTGCCTGGGCGTACGATCCGCCGCTGCCAATGGAAAGGATGTGGTCGTCAGGTTCGATGACATCGCCCTGTCCGGATATCAGGAGTCCGCGCTCCTTGTTCATGACCGCCAGAAGGGCTTCGAGTTTGCGCAGGTAACGATCCTTGCGCCAGTCTTTGGCAAGCTCTACAGCTGCCCGTTCAATGGTACCGTTGTACTGATTGAGTTTATCTTCAAAACGTTCAAAGAGCGTAAAAGCGTCTGCGGTAGATCCGGCAAAACCGGCAAGGACCTGCTTGTTGTAGAGAAAGCGCACTTTCTGGACATTGGCCTTCATCACTACCTTGTCCAAAGTGGCCTGACCGTCGCCACCGATGCAGGCTTTACCGTCATGAATAATGCCAAGTACGGTGGTTGCATCAAGGTTAAATGTCATTCTGTTTTCGTTGGATTATTTGGTTGACTTTTCGCTTTCATTCGGAGCTGTCTGGTTTTCAGTCTCTTGTTTATCCTGATTCTGCTCAGAAGTCTTTTTTTCACCGGAATCTTTGCTTCCTGCGGAGTCTTTATCACCTCCGGTTTCTCCTTCTTTTTTCGCAGCCTCTTCTTTCTCTTTTTCGAGTCGGTGCTGTCTTGCTACCTCAACGGCAGATGGCAGTCCGGCAGTATCATCTTGATCTTTTGACGGCTGTTCCTTTTGCCCTTTGTCTTCAGCAGGGGCCCCGGACTGCTTTGCCGGCTTTTCAGAGGCCGTTTCCTGACCGGAGTCGTCCCGGCTGGATTTATAATACTTCGCTTTGGAGCCGGATCTTTTGGGCGCAGATTGCGGTACGTCGGTCTTTTTCCCGGTCTGCTTCCCGGTTTGCGGCTCTTTTTTTTCCTTGCTGTCAGCCGGTTTGCTGTCCGTTGCCTTTGATTTTACTGAATCGGAAGCCGGCTTTTGCTTGCCTTTTGGACCCACCGGGTCTTTTCCGGACTGTTCCTGTCTGGCTTGCTTTTTTTTATCACTTTGCCGCGAGGAAGGGGGTTTGCCTTTTTGACTTCCTGGTTTTGTACTGCCAGTACTACGCTGCCCCTGACGACCGCTGCCCTGTCCGGAGGGTTTTGCCTTTTTCTGGTCTTTCTGGAAATAATCCAGTCCCGGATCATCATTCTTTTTCTCACCGCGTGAATCATCTATACGCAGATCGGTTTCCGTTATGGCCTTCTCCAGCGGCTGATCATTCAGAACTGTATCGGTGATGTCGATTTCCGAATTGGGCAGCATGAACTTGTAGTCGTTCATTGAGAGCGTTTCATCGCCCAGGATATTGATATTCAGGCGGTAGCTAAACAGCCACTTGATTCTCTGACTGAACCATCCTTTCTGAATCATGGATTTCAGATAGGGGTTCAGATGAAGATCCAGCGAATAGTGGCCTTTGTAATTGTACTTGAACTTGGTCAGCCATCCTTCGATGTCGGCCACCACGGTGTTCTGGGATACGATATTGCCGGATCCGCCGCACATGGGACAGACCTTGGAGACCGACTTGACCACACTCGGGCGGATGCGCTGCCGGGTAATCTGTACCAGACCGAAGTCGCTCATGGGCAGAACATTGGTTTTGGCTCTGTCCTTGCGGAACTCCCGGCGCAGCTCATCATACACTTTTTTGCGGTTTGAATCCTCCCGCAAATCGATAAAGTCGACCACAATGATACCACCTATATCCCTCAGCCGCAGCTGTTTGGCAATTTCCCTGGCCGACTCGAGATTTGTTTTCAGCGAATTCTCTTCCTGCTCCCGCTTGGCAGCATAACGACCGGAGTTGACATCCACCACATACATCGCCTCCGTCTGCTCGAAGATCAGGTATCCGCCGCTGGGCATTTTAACGCGGGGACTGAATACCGAATCCACATCCCGCGAAATTTTCATGTAGTCGAAAATGTGCTCCGACCCTTTGTAAAGCTCAATATTGGGCACCATATTCGGCGCAACCCGGGAGATATAGGACTTGATGGACCGGAAAATCTTTGCGTCATCGATTAGGATACGGCTGTAATCCTTGGCAAACAGATCCCGCACAAGACTCTCGGTCATGTCCATATCCTGATGCAGAAGGGCCGGAGGCTTGGCTTCTTTGAGTTTTTCGAGAATGGCGTTCCATTTGTCGAGCACATCCTTGAGATCTTCGTGAAGTGCCTCTTCGGTCTGCCCGTCAGCCAGTGTTCTGACAATAACGCCGAAACCTTCAGGCAGGACGGAGGATATGCACGACCGCAGCCGCCGGCGTTCTTTGTGGCTGCGTATCCGTTTGGAAACGGCCACATATTCTCCCATGGGGATGAGTACCAGAAACCGTCCGGCTACCGTAATGTTCGTCGAAACACGGGGGCCTTTGGAACCAATGGGTTCCTTTACGATCTGGACGAGCACTTTTTGCTTGGGTGCGAGCAGGGCGCCCATGCGGTTCTGCTCTTCGGTGACCGAGCCGTTACCGGTGTTTTTGATCTGTTTGGCTTTCTCCTCCTGCTTCGACCGGTCAGGCAGGGCATCTTTGCCGTTGAGCATGATCAGGTAATTTTCCAGATGCTCACCGGTATCTGAAAAATGGAGGAACGCGTCTTTCTGCGTTCCCATATTGATGAACGCAGCCCGAATGCCCGCCATCACCTTGTGTACTTCGGCGAGATAGATATTGCCAACGGTGCGTTGGTTTTCGGGGGATTCTATAAAAAGTTGGGCTAATTCACCATTTTCAATCAGAGCCACACGGGTTTGGTTGGCCGCCGCGTGTATTATGATTTGGTTTTTCATGTTGATTCCAGGTTGATAAGCAGACGATGCAGGAATCAAAAACCAGATCTCTGATTGGGCAGGTCAGTGGATTTCTGTCATTCAATAAAGTTGATGTCGTAATGTTTATTGACTCGAACATGCAAATCTGCTTATAAAGAAAATTTCAAAAAATGATATTTCAACTACAGTCGCATTATTTCTTTCCTGCTTGTGAGGCAGCCGTGATTCTGGCATGTGCCTCCGGCTGCAATGTGCAAATCAATCAGAGATCTGCAGGAAGATTCAACTGTACAAAATTTCATTAACGTGTATGCAAACACAGTGTATCGGGTTTGGAAGTGCCGGACACTTCATCTGCCGGTATAAAATACCGACAATCCGGCTACGGAATTTGTGTTTACTGAGAATACCGATACATTGACCATCAATATAATGTAAAATTAAGAATAAAGACAGTCGATATTATTCCGCGTATGAACAATGTATGAAGACGCCGGTTCGGATAATCCCGTTCCGGGCGGCGCTTTTTTTTTAAAAACCGGATTAATGCCGGACAGACTGAAGGTTACTCAGAAACCCGTTTTATATCGGCACCAACGGCATTAAGCTTGTCTTCCAGTGTTTCATATCCCCGGTCAAGATGGTAGACACGCAGCACCTCCGTCTCGCCTGAGGCAGCCAGTCCGGCCATGACAAGACTCACACTGGCTCTGAGGTCGGTACTCATCACCGACGCCCCCTTCAGAGGCTGCGGACCCTTGATAACAGCCGTATTGTCATGGCGCTCAATTTGTGCTCCGAGCCGTGCCAGTTCAGGAACATAGCTGAACCGGTCAGGGTAGATATGATCGGTAACGGTCGTTTTCCCGTCGGCACCGGTCATCATGGTTGCCCATTGCGCCTGCAGGTCGGTCGGAAAGCCCGGATAGATGGTTGTTTCAATGGAAACGGGAGGCAGACGGTCGGGAGCCTTGACACGGATATCGCTGTCATTGTAAGATACCGATGCGCCGGTTTTTGCAAATGTTTCCGGAAATGAACCCAGATCCTTTTTTGATGTCCGGGTCAGTGTCACATCCGAGTCCGGTATCATTGCCGCTGCAATCATGAACGTGCCGGTCTCGATACGGTCCGGAATGTTGTCAAGCGTACCTCCGGACAGGCTCTCAACACCTTCTATCTCAAGCACAGGCGTACCCGCACCGTGTATTTTCGCGCCGATCCTGTTCAGATTGTGACACAGGTTCACCACATCAGGCTCCATGGCAGCATTGCGGATGACCGAGGTGCCTTTGGCCCGCACCGCAGCCAGTACCAGGTTCACCGTGGCCCCGACACTGCTCGGTTTCATTTCAAAGGAACCACCCGGAAGCCTGCCGCCGGGAGCTTCTGCTATCACATATCCGCCGTCCATATCGATATTGGCTCCAAGCGCACGGAATCCTTCCAGATGAAGGTTGACCGGACGCGGTCCCCAGGCGCATCCGCCCGGAAGGGAAACCCGCGCATAGCCGACAGCTCCGAGAAGCGCTCCGGTCATGTAGAAAGATGCCCTCATTTTCCTTACCAGATCGTAGGGAGCCTCGTAATGATACAGTCCGGCCGGATCGACATTCAGGGATTGCTTTTCCTCATCAAAAGTCACCCTTGTTCCGGTTACACGGACTACATTGTTGAAGGTGTAAATATCATTCAGCCCGGGAATATTGGAAATGGTGACCGGACCATCTGCAAGAATTCCGGCGGCCATGAGCGGCAAGGCGGCATTTTTCGAACCGCTGATGGCGATGTTTCCTTTAAGAGGTTGCCCTCCCTTTATCAAGAATTTGTCCAAAAGTAATAAGTTTTTTGTGTAAAAAATGAGTTATGGATGATGACCGTTCGGTGATTGCAGGAAGTGGGATGTACAACCGGCAACATGGCAGGATCATCGGCACAAAAGAAAATAATGACAAAAGGGAAGAAGCCGAAACAGCAAAACAGATCAGGCGGCTGACCTTATCGTGAGCTCATGGCGTCAAGGCCCCATTTTGTCGCGCGGTAGTGAAACAACTCAGGGTGATCGTTGTCAAAATGGCGGATTTTTCTGCCTGCAGTGCCGTCCTGATCCTCAAAAATCTCAATCATGTTCAGGTGCGACAGGGTGATCAGGTCATCGCGGATGACTCCGACGGCCAGCCCCGTCTCTTCGCGGATGTAATTGTAATGCTCCGTATAGATCAGGTGCCGGAGGATCGTCTGCTGGGTTTCGGTTACTTTGGACATGCCAGGCGGAATATTTTTCGTTTCTGTCAGCTATTTGAGTTTAATGTCACCATAAGTGATCAGATTGTCACGACCGTCATAAATGAAAAGCCGGTGGAGTCCGTCATTGACCTGACGCGCGGCGTTGTAGCTTCGGTTTACGCCAAAATCAGCAGGGTTTATGGTGAACGTCATGTGTCCGAAGTTAAGCGGGGAGCGGTCATGTTCATACAATACGCGGTATGACCTCTGATCGAACATATCGTAATAACCAACGGCGCGCAATCCGTCGACCGTGCCCACGCCCGTGATCAGCAGTTCAATGCGAACATTTTCACTTCGGGTGGGGTTGGGGAAGGCGGGAACTTCCACCTCTACAAAACCCTGAAACATCGGACCGATCTGCCAGTCGCTTTCGTCCCGGCTGACGACCTCGCCGCTTGGCGTCGTTTCGGTATAATTTTCCGGAGTGCGGAATGCTTCCCGCTCGAATTCCACCTGATCCTCGCTGCGGCTGCATCCCGATGCGAAAATCAGCATACCGATTGTTACTGCAAACACAAGAAGCTCTGCGGGTTTTCGTATATTGGTCTTTGAATCAGAGATCATATTCTGGATAGTTTCGATGGAACCTTTCGGCCACCGATTGTCATTCTGTTGTCAGACTGTCCGGTTTCTGATGAAACGAGCAATGATAGCAATAATTGAGTCAATGCGACACATTCGTTCATTGCTGTTCATACAAATAAAGCCTGAGTATACACCCTAAAATAACGAATTATGCTGGAAGTAATTGGCATTACAAACTGCAATACCATAAAAAAGACGAAAGACTGGCTTCAGAATAATGAAATCAGCTACTCCTTCCGCGATGTCAAAAAAGATCCGCTGACGCCGAATGAACTTGCCGGTCTGGTGAAGAAGGCAGGGCTGGATACCCTGGTCAACCGGCAGGGAAGGAAATGGAAAATGCTGGGATTGTCTGACAAGCAGCTGTCCGACAATGATCTGTTTGATGTGCTCCTGGAGCATCAGACCATGATCAAGCGGCCGGTATTGCGCAAAGGCGAGGCTGTTCTGGTAGGATTTGATCAGGACGCGATTGCCTCATTTCTCGGGGAGGACTTCTGATGCGACTTGTTTCTTCAGGCGGTTTGCTGGTGCTGATGATTCTGGCGGGCCTGCTGTGGAGCGGCAGGCACGGAGAGATCAGCACGGAATCCGGGCCGGCCGGCTTCACTGGTAACACGGCACTTTCTGAAGAAAGAAGTGAGGCCGCAGGCGCACATGGCAGCACTTCAGAAAGTGAAAACGACAGCCTTTCCGGGGAAGAAGATGCTGACCGCAGCGGACCGCCTTCGGTCAATGATCTTAAGAATCTGAAAGAGCGCTTTTCGTATGAAGTCCGCTACGGCAGGTTCCGGCTCGGTGATATCGATGTATACCTGAAACAGGATACGCTTGTTGACGGCACTGAAGCCATACACATGGTCACCGAGATGGTATCCAACCACAGTGCATGGCTGATCGGATATCGCGAGCTGCACTTTCATACGCTGATGGCATATAATGACACCATCCCGTACAGCCTGAAATTCTGGCACGATAATATTCACGATGAAAAACCCGAGCGCTACGTGTTTGACTTCGATTATGAAAACGGGGTGGCGCTGAGCTATGAGGAAGGAGAGCTCATTGATACTCTGGAACTGGATCGTCCGGCTGACGGCGGACCGGTAACCATGTACTACTCGAGACTGTTTGCAGGAACCGATGCCGAAAAAAGCTATCCGGTCTATATCGATCATGGCAGATCGGATATGGAGATGGTATTTTCCTCTGAAAAAGAGCCGTATGAGTCCGAAGCCTTTCCTGGTGAGGAGTTTTATGCCTATCAGGTCGAGGGCGTTGCCGATTTTGACGGACCGTTCGGTTTTTCGGGAGAGTTCACCGGTTATTACCGTGACGACAAGTACCGGATACCTCTTGAGGCTCGCGCCAGTGTCTGGATCGGGAGTGTCCGTGTCCGTCTGGTAGATTACGAACGCATCGAATAAACGGTATCCCCGATTGGCCGGACGGACTGCACCACCATTTCCTGTCATGCCGACACAGTAACTTTTCTTTTCAGCACTCAAAAACCAAAAATTCACACCCTGTTTTGAAAGTATTTTTTAAAAAGCTGCCCCATGCAGAATCAATAGAGCTGCCGGATTACGCCACCCGGGATTCGGCGGGAATGGATGTCAGAGCGGTTGTTGATGAGCCGCTTACCCTGAAGCCGGGACAACGCGCTCTTGTGCCCACGGGTTTTCAGATGGCATTGCCGCCGGGGTATGAGGCACAGATCAGGCCGAGGAGCGGACTTGCCTTGCGGCACGGTATTACCATGCTGAACACCCCCGGAACCATCGATGCCGATTACCGCGGCGAGGTGAGCGTTCTTGTGGTCAACCTTGGCCAGGAACCCTACGAGATATCCAGAGGCGACCGAATTGCGCAAATGGTCATTGCTCCTGTTACCAGGGCTGAAATCGTTGAAGCCGGCGAGCTGCCGGAAACCGTTCGGGGCGAAGGCGGATTCGGAAGTACCGGAAGTAATTGAACAGACTCAAGCCATACATCACCCTTCTGAAGACCAATCACCAGTTCCGCAGGGTCTGGTTAAGTCAGATTATATCCAATTTCGGTGACTGGTTCGGAGTCATCGCTGTTTTTACGATCATTCTTCAGTACTCGGATTCCGAGTTTTTGCTGGGGATGGTCATTGTGGTCAAATTCCTGGCCTTTGCTGCGCTGTCCCCTTTTGCCGGGTTTCTGGCCGACCGATATGACCGCAGGATGCTCATGCTGTTGTGCGATTTCGGAAGAGGAGCGGTGGTACTGAGCTTCCTTTTTGTCCGGGATCCTTCGATGCTGTGGCTGGTGTATATGCTTACGGCGATGCAGATGGGTTTTGCCGCTGTTTTTGAACCAGCCAAGCAGGCATCCATCCCGAATATCACCAGTGCGGAAGAGCTGGTCAAGGCTAATATCATTTCCAATCTTTCCTGGAGTATCATATTCACAACCGGCATGGGCATCGGCGGATTGGCAACCGCCTGGTTTGGAACAGATGCCGTTTTTGTGATCAACGGACTCGGATATATCATGTCCACCTGGTTTATTTTCCGGGCCACAATTCCGCACGAGCGCAGTGAAGAGACCCTGGAATCGCTCCGGAATCCGATTCGGGGCATCCTTGACGGATACGCCTATATTTTTGCCAATCCGCACATTTTGCGTCCGGCACTGGCAAAGGGAACCATTACGTTTTTTCTGGGCGCTCTGGTGTATATGCTGATCCTGGTCTCCGAGGATATCCTGATGATGGGCAGTATCGGTCTTGGGATGCTGTATGCCAGCCGCGGATTCGGGACGGCAGTGGGCCCTGTCCTGGTTCGGCGTTTTATCAGCGACGAAACAAAATGGGTTACACTCATGGGCGTGACGATGCTCTCGGCAGGGAGCTTTTATCTTATAATCGGATCGATTGAGATCATCTGGCTGATGCTGCTGCTTGTGTTTTTTGCCCATTGCGGATCCGGAGCGAACTGGGTGATGAGCACCGTGCTGCTGCAGAAAAGGTCTCCCGATGCTTACAGGGGCCGGATTTTTGGTTCGGAATGGCTGCTGTTCACTACATCCCAGGGGCTTTCGGTGACCGGTGCTTCACTGATCATGGAGTTCGATTTGCTGACATTGCAGCAGGCCATGCTGGTATATGCTGCGGGACTGGTGGCTGCGGGGATTCTCTGGCTATCGTTTATTGCACAAAAAGAGAGGAGGTGGCAACGGACGGATTCAGATCAGACAGTGCAGCATCACGTCCGGGAAAGTGTGGCGCTGGAAGAGCGATAGAAGATGTTACGCATTTGTGCTCAGTGCGTTATAACATTTTTTGTATTTTTATGCAAATTTTATTAAAGTGAAATCGTTGTATTAATAAAACGACACGGCATTCCATTTTTTGCATTCAGCATCGTCAGATCCAAAACCCAAGTCGGCAAACTTGCGCTTTGTCCTCAGGATGAAGCAGGGACTCTGGCGATGCTTTTTTTATTCCGCCTTAAAGTCCAGTCTTGAAGAACTCAGCTTTTCCCCGTTTTCATCGTGGATTTCCAGATCGATCCGGCAGGTATCTCCCTGCTGAATGTTGACTGAAGTCCGGGAAATGCCCGCTGATTTTCCGTTTTCAAGCGTAATATTGCCGGATTGCGATGTTTGTGTGGTTCCCGATGCGCCGCTTCGCCGCACCTCAAGCCGGTAGGATGCATCCATGCGTTCACTGCCGTTGTAAGTAACATTCCCGGAGATCCGGAGCTGGTCGTCCGACTTTTCAAGGATGATGCGGCTCTCTACCGCAGGGGATTCAGCACTGCCGGTATCATTGCGGGGATTGGCCATATCACTGCTGTTCGTGTTAAAAACTGCTGCTGCAAACATCATTAATGCAGCAATAAAAAAAGCTTTGACGGACAAGCGTCCGGCTGAAAATAGTCCGGAAAATGTGGTGGTCATAATAGGCATTGTCGGAATTTGAACGAATATAATTACAATAAACACTAAAATATGTGATTTTATTGGATCAACCTCAAAAAAACAGCAGCCAGGAAAAAGGTGACCAACCGAAAACCTGGCTGCTTACTCAGAGCAAAGTGCTCAGACTCTAACGCTGTATGACTGTTGCTGTATTATTATCACCTCTCTGGGTTATGGTGCTGAAATGGCGGTCACCGAACTGGAACAGGTCGATGATGTTTTAGGATTTAATAATTATGGTTTTGTTATTGCTTTTGTTTGACGACTGATGTGTTGCCGCTGCCATTCTGAATAATATCGGCCTCATGTGCACCGCCATCCTGACATAATAAAGCTGTATTTCCATCGCCACCGAACTGTTGAATTAAGGCCCAGTCGCCGGCGCCCTGGCTTAATCCGATGATATGGTTATCACCAATTTGTTTGCTTTCGGTGTCAAAAATTGCGCCGTTAGCCTGGACAGCGGGATTGCCCATATCAAGTTCAAGTCCATCTAGGTTGATAACGCCGACAACCATGTTACCATCGCCATCTTGCATGAACGGGTTGCCTTGTTCACCAAATTGGTTACCATTTCCGACTTGTTCAAGCATGAAGATATTACCACCATCAACACCGCCCTGCTCCACGCTGACAAGGTTGTTATTTCCTAATTGAGCTATATCCATTGTGTTGTTATAGCCAAGCTGGGTTGTTTCACCTTTATTATCATTGCCTTCCTGGACAAAGGTGAGGGTATGATATCCCCAATCGTTTTGCCGGACAAAAAGTCTGTTCTGCACTCCATCTTGCGTAAGTGTAGCAATTGCTCCATTATTGGCATCCTGATGTACCCGCGCATAGTTTTCAAGATCAATTTGAACGATGTATAATTCATGATCAGCCATATCCTGATAAACATGAGCGGTATGATCATCTCCTTCCTGGTTAAGGTCCAGAATATTTCGTGTACCCTGGGTTGCCTGGCCACCAGTACCTGTGAGCCTGTTGCGATCTCCTACCTGGGTGATATCAGCCTCACTTCCACCAAACTGACCTTGCCGGATACGTGAGTAATTGTTATTTCCATCCTGTACAAGTGTATATTCTGAACTGTTGTTACCAAATTGATTCAAAATATTGATGTTTTCGATGCCATCTTGCGTGACATCGGCCATGTGTCCATCGGTAGTCTGATTGATTTTGCTGTCATTGATCTCACCTGTCTGGCTGACAGTTGCTTTATTGCCGTCAGCGCTTTGATTGATGTAGCTGTTGTTGTTTTGCGCAAGTGTAAGACTTGTCGCCAACATCATTAAGAATACGAGTAAAATTGATTGTTTCATGGCTTTACCTCTTAACTTGTTGATTTGTTTTTGTTTACAGAAGCGGTTACTGAGTTGTACTTCACATAGCAGATTTTGATGCTGAAAAAACGCTATTGACATTATTGAGCTGACTGAGTCACATTTGCAGTGTTGGCATCACCGAACTGGAATACATTAGCTGTATTGTCATCTGCTGATTGCATTATTGTGGCATCATTGCCATCTCCCCATTGTCCTATGGTAGCAGTATTGTAAGAGTCAGATTGCGTGATTTCAGCAAAATTGCTGAAACTTTCAATAGCAGGCCAATCATGAGCTTCGGCACCCTGAGCAATTTTTGACATATGTCCGGTACCTGACTGGTCACTTTTTGCTTCATTATCATCACCAAACTGGTATATTTTTGTAGTCAGGTCTGATGAACCTTGTATTTGCTCGGCCCAGTTGTTGTCTCCTTCCTGGTCAATTACTCCTATATTGATTCTATAGTTGGTATTAAGGAACTGATAAGCCTCATTGGAAGATCCCAACTGGTCGATATTTGCTCTCGCTCCGTTGGTCAGTTCTTGTTCGGCATGGTTTTCCTCACCATCTTGATTAATAAAGGATCTGGATCGCTGGGAACCGGTCCAAAGACGCTGTGTTACCAGAGCGACGTTCTCGTTACCCTCTTGGTCCACATATGACCTTGCATTCCATGTGGTACCGGTATGATAACCTTCATTTCCCTGCCATATATTTGCATAATTATCGATACCGTCTTGGGTTATTTCAGCAATGTCATTGTAACCAAGTTGATCAATTACCGCCTCATTTATATTACCAACTTGTTCGATGCTTGCTTGGTGACCGTCGTTCTTTTGGTTAATTGTCGCTTCGTTACTTTGAGCGTATAGCATATTGGCAAGGAAAAATAATGCCAATATTGTCATTATATACCGTTTCATAATTATCTCCGTTTTGATTCATTATTATCCGGAGTGGCGGCATGGCCACAATCCGGTTTTTTTGTCCGGCCAAATTGCTTTTGGCACAGGTTGCTGTTTGCTGCTGCTGTTTTGCCGGTTTCATATTTCGGCAAATTCTGTTTTTCGGGTGCACGTAATCCTGCAGTGCGGTTTGGCAGGCCGGATACCTCCGGAGGTGAGCTGGCGGAGGCAGGGGCAGTTGTCGCTGCCCGTTATCGTAGAGTCGTCAGTCGGCAAACTTGCGCTTGTCATCAGGACCAAGCAGGGACTCTGGCGATGCCTCTTATGCCCGGGTTAACCGGAATGAACTACCGGCCATCGGTTAAAAAAGTGATTTTTTCCTCCTGTTTTTGTTAGTAGTTGCTGGTTGTTAAAACGCAGTTTTTCTGCAAGTCAGTTGGCATTAAATACGGTAAACACGCTCTGAAGTATCACATTCCTGTCAAAAATCATCGCTGGCTGACCGTATTTGACATATATACTATTGAAAATCTCCCCAACCGTCAGCCTGAGTATAAAATGGTTTGCTCAGGCGACGCCATCATCATATGATATCCTTGATGCAACTTCATAGACGAATGTGAACGTGAAGCAATATGAAGGTGAGCTGCTGTTCACAGGAATCATAGTAACCCTTAATTGCCAGTTATTGCGAAAAATAGTATTGCCCGAGGACCAGAATAACTACGAAATAGATTGCGAAGTTTTATATGATTAAGTCAAGTTAGAAATTTCTAATCTACGGCAGGGTGTCTTTTTATCGGAGCTGCGCGAGTCCAACGGGTCCGGTTAAACCGTAAATGGAGTTTTTAAAACCGCCAGTTCGTAACGGATAAAAGACTACCAGGGAAGTTGGGAAACGGCATGACATCAGCGTAAGTAACAGCCAGCTGCTGTGCCTGTTTGACCGGCTGAATTATTCGCCGCCGAGCTCTTTGGCCCGTCTTGCCGCCTCATCGACCGCTTTGATCATGGTCACGCGCAGTCCGCCTTCTTCAAGTTTGAGCAGGCCGTCAATGGTACATCCGGCCGGAGTAGTGACATGATCTTTGAGGATGGCCGGATGCTGGCCGGTTTCAGCGACCATACGGGCGGCTCCCAGGCAGGCCTGGGTAACGAGGGTGGTCGAGACGTCCCGGGGCAATCCGCATTTAACGCCACCCTCGGCCAGGGCTTCGATGACCATGTAGATGAACGCCGGTCCGCTGGCACTTAATCCGGTTACGGCATCAAAATATTTTTCGTCAAGTACGGTGGTTTCTCCGACGGTATCAAACAGCGCTTTTGCAAATGCGATGTGATCACCGTTGGTTTGGTTGCCGGATGCCAGCACGGTCATCCCGGCTCCGATTTCACTGGGTGTATTGGGCATCGCCCGGATGACCGGAAGGGGCAGGACCAGCGCTTTTTGCAGCTGTTCGAGCGTATAACCAGCCATAATGGATATCACCAGCTGATCCTGGTTGATGGATTCCCTGATTAGCTCAATGACTTTCGGAGCGATCTGGGGCTTCACGCATAACAGAATAATATCGGCGTTTTTTACCGCGGCGGCGTTGTCTGTTGATCCCTTGATGCCGAATTTCTCATCGAAATAGGCGACCCGCGATTCGTGTTTTGCCGTAATAAAGAGTTGGTCCCTGGAGAGTGTGCCGGTGGACAAGAATCTGCTGGCCAGTGTCTCACCCATTTTGCCCGCACCGATGATCGTGATTTTTTTATCCTTTAGCATGATCTTTCCGCAAATGATTTCTGATTTATGTTCCGGTCTTCCGGTATGTCCACAATAATACCACGTTATCAGTGATAATGAAACTCACTGACATGGAATACCTTGCATGACCGTATCCTGAACGTCTGAACCGGGGGCTGTCATATTTGAAGATGCATCCGGTTTCAGGTTTTCTTCTGATTTTTCAATGACGGGGTCAGCCGTCCTGCTTTTCAATGATGACACTCAGGATTTTGTCTCCCATTTCGGATGTCGACAGCACATGGCGGGCATGCCGGCTCATGTCCTTGCAGTTGTAACCCGCATTGAGCACGGCACTGATGGCTTCCTCGATGTCGGATGCCGCTTTTTCGTGACCAAGCGAAAAACGGAACATCAGTGCTACCGACGCCAGGGTGGCCAGCGGATTCGCAATGTCTTTCCCGGCAATATCGGGAGCAGATCCGTGAACGGGTTCGTACATGCCGGTGCCGTCTCCCAGACTTGCGGACGGAAGCATGCCGATCGACCCGGTCAGCATGGCTGCCTCATCGCTCAAAATGTCTCCGAACATGTTTTCGGTCAGGATGACATCGAAACCGGACGGATTGCGGATGAGCTGCATCGCGCAGTTATCGACCAGCATGTGCTCCAGTTCTACATCCGGGTACTCCGCGGCAATGCGGGTTACCGTTTTCCGCCAAAGCTGGGAGGTCGCCAGAATATTGGCCTTGTCCACAGAGGTCACCTTGCCGCGTCTTTTTCGTGCGGCATCAAATGCGGCTCTGGTTATTCGTTCAATTTCCGTCACCGAGTAGCGCATGGTATCTACACCGGTCTCTTCCCCGTTTACCTCTGTTATCTCTTTTGGCTCTCCGAAATAGAGTCCTCCGGTAAGCTCCCGGACGACAAGCAGATCCACGCCGTCGACAACTTCAGGACGAAGGGGGGAGGCGTCTTTCAATGAGGAAAAAACGGTAACCGGACGCAGATTGTTGAACAGCCCGAGGTCTTTGCGCAGCCGCAGCAGGGCTTTTTCCGGACGTTTGTCTGACGGGTAGTCATCCCATTTCGGGCCGCCTACGGCACCGAGCAGCACGGCGTCGGCTGACTTGCAGGCTTCCACAACCTCATCCTTCACCGGAATATCATGAGCATCCAGACTCGCACCACCTACAAGATGGGTTTCGGTTTCGATGCCGATTCCGTAGTGATCTGATAAATGAGCAATTATTTTTTCCGCTTCTCTTACGACTTCTGCACCAATGCCGTCGCCCGGCAGTAATACTACTTTCTTGCTCATATCATCCCGTGTTTTGCAGCATATTTGAAAATACCGCCGGCATCGACGATATCAACGACATCCCCGAGTTTTTTCAGCGGGTAACTTTTGCCTGTGGTATGGTTTTTAATGATGTTGAGTTCGCCGTCGATTTCAGCCTCGTCGCCGGTCGAGAAGTTTTCGACCAGGTCATCGTGGCTTTCATAGGGGATGATGAATCCGCCGTCAACGGCATTGCGGAAGAAGATCCTGGCGTAGCCGGTGGCGACAACTGCCTGCGCTCCTGCCACCTGCAGTGCGAACGGGGCATGCTCGCGGGATGATCCGCAACCGAAATTTTTCCCGCCGATGATGATGCTGTATTCGGATTCAAACTTGTCGGGATCGGTGAAAGGGATACCGCCCTGCGGAAGGCCCGATTTGTCGTCCGGGACGCCGGACAGGGCATAGCGTCCGTAGAATCGTTTTTCTTCAGGATCTTCGAGGCTGTAGACCAGGTGCTCGGCTGGGATGATCTGATCGGTATCGATGTCATTTCCAACGACAAACGCCTTGCCTTTGATAATTTTACTCATTGTGTTGCTGTTTTTCGAATCGTTTGATTATGAATGTGTTGGGTAGCGGGGTTATGCGGCCACCGCATCAGGCATGCTGTTTTACCGTGCTGTC
Source organism: Natronogracilivirga saccharolytica (assembly GCF_017921895.1). Lineage (NCBI taxonomy): Bacteria > Pseudomonadati > Balneolota > Balneolia > Balneolales > Cyclonatronaceae > Natronogracilivirga > Natronogracilivirga saccharolytica. The sequence goes on along the minus strand of NZ_JAFIDN010000005.1, from coordinate 161,721 downwards.
CACCGGCAAATATTCGCGCGGATCGGTAATTTTGCCTGTAATCGCTGAGGCGGCTACGGTGTAGGGAGATGCGAGATAGACCTGTGCTTTTTTCGATCCCATCCGCCCCGGGAAGTTCCGGTTGGTGGTGGATATGCAGATCTCATCGCCCTGCATACGTCCGAATGTGTCGGCCGGGCCACCCAGGCAGGCAGCGCAGGAGGCTTCGCCCATGCGGGCTCCGGCGTTTACGAAGATATCCCAGAGCGTTTCCCCTTCGTAATACGTTGTCCTCAGATCGTCGCGCACTTTGGTCGTAGCCGGTACGACATACGTTTCCACGCCGACTTCATGACCTTTTATGATGCGCGCGGCGGCTTCGAAATCCGAGAGCTTCCCGCCGGTGCAGGAGCCGATATAGGCGCGGGTCAGTTTGGTGTTTTTGACTTCGCCCACCGTCGCCTTGTTGTCCGGTGAATGCGGCTTGGCTACCATCGGTTCGAGTTCGGAGCTTTTGTAGGTCCGAACACTGTGATACTTCGCATCCGGATCGTTGTACATCGGGGTGAAGTCGTAGTCGGTGCGCTGGCGCACATAATCGAACGTTGTTTCGTCGGGTTCGACAACCCCGTTCTTGCCGCCGCCTTCGATCACCATGTTGGTCAGGGTCATCCGGCCTTCCATGTCCATGTTCATCACGCCGTCACCGGCGAATTCCATGGCACGATAGGTGCCGCCATCCACCCCGATATCACCGATAATCTGCAGGATGAGGTCCTTGGCCATGATGTAGGGCGGTATTTCGCCTTCGAAAATGAACTTCATGGTTTCCGGGACTTTTACCCAGAGTTTGCCGGCGCCCATGATGAATCCGGCGTCGGTGTTGCCGATTCCGGTTGCAAATTGTCCGAATGCCCCGGCGGTACAGGTGTGCGAGTCGGTTCCGAAAAGCACATCGCCCGGGCGGGTGAATCCTTCTTCCGGCATGGCCGTGTGGCATACGCCCTTGTACCGGTCGGTGCCCACATCATAGTAGTGGGGCAGGTCCTGATCGGCGGCAAAGGCACGCAGGATATCAATATTTCGATTGGCGTACTTGTCATTGGTAAAGATGTAGTGATCGGGGATGATGACCACCTTGTCCTTGTCCCAGACGCGGGCATCCTCTCCGAATTCACGCTTGAAGATGCCGATGGTGGGCGGGCCGCAGACGTCGTGCGTCAAAAGCACATCCACGTTAACCCATACGGTTTCTCCGGCATCTACGTGAGAACGGCCCGATGCCCTGGCCAGGATTTTTTCAGTTAAGGTCATTGCCATGATTACTGCCTGTTTAAGTATTCTTGTACGGTTTCTTTTACGAAGGTGGTGCTCATGTGGGAGACTCCGTTCGGGGCTATTCCGATGAGGTCTTCGTCGACGACCACTTTCTTTTTGTCAGCGATGGAGATGAAAGCCTCATAGACCTCATCCATTTGTTCTTTTGAAAGTTCGTATCCGAGCTTTTCCATCCTCGCATTAAGCGCGCGCCGCCCGGAGTGCTTCCCGAGGACGATGTTGTTGGAGGTGATGCCCACCGACTGCGGGGTCATGATCTCGTAGGTGAGCGGATTTTTCAGCACACCGTCCTGATGGATGCCGGCTTCGTGGGCGAAGGCATTGAGTCCGACAACCGCCTTGTTGACCTGCACCTGCATGCCCGTGATTTCGCAGAGCATTTTGCTGGTAGGATAGATCTCCCTGGTGTTGATGGTTATCTCCTCTTCAAACTCGGGCCCGCGGGTCTGCATGGCCATGACGATCTCTTCCAGGGCCGCGTTGCCGGCGCGTTCACCAATGCCGTTGATGGTGCACTCGATTTGCTGGGCACCGTTTCGTACGGCCATCAGCGAGTTTGCCACACCCATGCCGAGGTCATTGTGGCAGTGGACGCTCAGAATGGCCTTGTCGATATTGGGTACACGCTCGCGCAGCGTCCGGATCATCTCACCGAACTCCCAGGGGACGGCATAGCCGACAGTATCGGGGATGTTGATGACTTTGGCTCCGGCGTCAATAGCTGCCTCTACGATCTCGCAGAGGAAGTTGATGTCGCTGCGTGTGGCATCTTCAGCCGAAAACTCCACCTCATCGCACAGGCTGCTGGCGTAGCCGACAGCCCAGACCGCATCTTCAATCACCTCGCTTCGGTTTTTCTTAAGTTTGTGCTCCATATGGATGTCGGAGGTGGCGATGAACGTGTGAATCCTCGGTTTTTCGGCATGCTGCAATGCCTCCCAGGCACGGTCGATATCACCCTTTCGCGCGCGGCAGAGTCCGGCAACAGTACAGTTTTTAACCTGCCGGGAAATTTCCCGCACCGCCTGAAAATCGCCCTCGGAAGAGATAGGGAATCCGGCCTCGATCACATCCGCACCGAGTAGCTCTAGCTGACGGGCCAACCGAACTTTTTCGTCCAGATTCATGCTGAATCCGGGAGCCTGTTCACCGTCGCGGAGCGTTGTATCGAAGATATGGATTCGTTTCTTCATGGTTATGAGTGATTTTCAGTTGTGATTTTTTGCTGCTGGAGGTAATACGCCATGCTTTCCATGAGCGCCTGCCAGCTGGCCTCTATGATATTTTCAGAGACCCCGACAGTGCCCCAGCTTGTTCCGTTGTTTTGTGAATCGATCAGCACGCGAACTTTGGCACCCGTGCCGTCTTTTTCATTGAGGACCCGCACTTTGTAATCCGAAAGCTGCATCTGATCCACTTCCGGATAAAATTTGCAGATCGCCTTGCGAAGGGCGGCGTCCAGTGCGTGAACCGGACCGTTGCCGTCGGCGGCGGTGTGTTCCTCCTCGCCGTTGACCAGCAGCCGGATGGTTGCCTCTGACCGGACTTCCGCCCGCTCGTTCTTTTCGATGATGACCCGGAATCCCTTCAGTTCGAACAGATCCTGCCATTCACCGGTAATTTTGCGTATGAGCAGGTCCAGGGAGCCTTCGGCGGCCTCATACTGAAATCCCTGGTTTTCAAGATCCTTGAGTGCTCCGACGATTTCGGGAACCTTGTCACCGTAGGAGAGCAGATCGATACCGAGTTCGTCGGACTTGTAATGGATGTTGCTTTTTCCCGAGAGGTCGGAAACCAGTACCCGGCGCTTGTTGCCCACGGTCTCGGGTTCAATATGCTCGTATGTGGACGGGTTTTTCATCACGGCGCTGACGTGGATGCCGCCTTTGTGAGCAAAGGCGCTTTTCCCGACGAAGGCCTGATGATCAAACGGCATGACATTGGCTACCTCGCTTACATAGTGCGAAAGGCTGGTTACTTTGGCCATTTTGTCCGGATCGATGCAGTCGTACCCCATCTTCAGCTGAAGATTCGGGATCACCGAGCAGAGGTTGACGTTGCCGCATCGCTCGCCGTATCCGTTGATGGTTCCCTGAACGTGACGGCATCCGCTTTCCACAGCTGCCAGGGTATTTGCTACCGCCAGCTCCCCGTCGTTGTGGGCATGAATTCCGATAACCGTGTCCGGAAACCGCCCGATGACGGTCCGCACGATCTCGGAGACTTCCTGCGGCAGGGTGCCGCCGTTGGTGTCGCACAACACCAGCGCCGAAGCGCCGGCCTGTGCGGCTTGCTGCAGAGTTTGCAGCGCATAGTCCGGGTTGTCCTTGTACCCGTCAAAGAAGTGCTCTGCATCATAAACCACCTCTTTATCATGCGCTGTCATGAACGCAACAGATTGCCGGATCAGATCCAGGTTGTCCCGATCGGTAATACCAAGTGCCTGATGTACGTGAAACAGCCAGGTTTTGCCGAAAATGGAGACCGCAGGCGTGCCGGCCTCAACCAACGCCATGAGGTTGGGGTCTTTTTCGGGCGTATTGCCGTAGCGCATGGTGCTTCCGAATGCGACAAGACGGGCATGATCAAACCTGTGATCTCTGGCTTTAGTGAAAAAATCCAGGTCCTTTGGATTGGACCCGGGCCAGCCACCTTCGATGTAATCAATGCCTGCCTGGTCCAGACGCCGGGCAATACGCATTTTATCTTCCGATGAAAGCGAAATGCCTTCACCCTGGGTGCCGTCACGCAGCGTGGTATCAAACAGGTCTATCGTTCGGGTTTCCATGAATCAGTCAGTCCTATTTTTTTATCCAGCTCATCATATCGCGCAGTTCACCACCGATCTTTTCAATGGGCAGTCGATCGTGTTTGCGCCGCAAGGCTTCCAGAGAAGCTCTTCCGGCCTTGTTTTCCAGAATCCAGTCACGGGCAAATTTCCCGCTCTGGATGTTCTCCAGAATTTCTTCCATCCGCTGCCGGGTACCGGAGTCGATCACTTTCGGCCCGGATGTCATTCCGCCGTACTCTGCGGTGTCGCTTACTGAGTGATACATTCCGGCGATACCGCCCTCGTACATCAGATCCACAATCAGTTTCATCTCATGGAGGCATTCGAAATAGGCGATTTCCGGTTTGTATCCGGCTTTTACCAGCACATCAAAGCCTGTGTTGACCAGCTCGGTCATGCCGCCGCACAATACGGCCTGCTCGCCGAACAGGTCGGTCTCGGTCTCTTCTTCGAATGTGGTTTCGATTACGCCGGCCCGTGTTCCGCCGATGCCCTTGGCATAGGCCAGCGCCAGATCGCGGATATTTCCGTCGGGGTCCTGATGGATGGCAAAAAGGCATGGCACGCCGGCGCCTTCGGTATAGACCCGGCGCACAAGATGTCCCGGACCTTTGGGTGCTACCATAAACACGCCGATATTTTCCGGCGGGACAATCTGATTAAAATGGATGTTGAAGCCGTGAGCGAATACCAGTGCGTTGCCGGACTTGAGATTCGGCTTGATGTCGGATTCATAGATTTCCTGTTGTTTTTCGTCGGGCAAAAGCACCATCACGACATCGGCACGGGCGGCCGCGTCGGCAGTTTCGAGGACTTCGAGTCCGTCCGATTCCGCTTTTTTCCATGACTTGCTCCCCTTGCGAAGTCCCACAACTACCGAAACCCCGCTTTCATGAAGGTTCAGCGCATGGGCGTGACCCTGGCTGCCATACCCCAGTACAGCCACGGTCTTGTCCTTCAGAATGGAGAGATCGGCATCGTTGTCATAATATAATTTCATGTTTTTACTTACTTTATTTTCGTGTGTTGTTGGTTAATAATGTGACAGTTCATTCTTTAGGCTGATATTCGCGTTTCATGGCAACCGTTCCGGTCCGGGCAACCTGCCGTATTCCGAACGGCTCGAACATGCCGATGGCTGCATCGACCTTGTCTTTGCGTCCGGTAATTTCGACCGTCAGACTTTCCGGACTGATATCGATCACCTTGGCGCGAAAAACATTGGCCACCTGAATGATTTCAGACTGTTTTTCCTTCGTCGACACCACTTTGATCAGAGCCAGCTCGCGTTCCACATGAGGCAGGAATGTCAGATCTTCCACACTGACCACATCCACCAGTTTGTCGAGCTGCAGGATGATCTGATCGATGATCCGCTCGTCGCCGTGCGTGGTGATGGTGCAGCTGGCCATTTTTTCTTCTTCGGCTTCGCCGATGCTGATGCTGTCGATGTTGAATCCCCGTCCGGTAAACAATCCGGCAATGCGGGCCAGCGCATTGAAGTTGTGATTCACCTTCATGGAGATGGTGTGCTTTTTCTGTTTGGTTACTGCTGCTTCCATGATCCTCCTGTGCGGATTGTTATTTCTTGTTTTTGGGTTGGACGGGCCAGGGGGTGTCTACCAGTTCATCCACGGCCTTTCCCGGCGGGATCATGGGATACACGCACTCTTCCTTGCTCACCCAGATATCCATGACAACGGGGCGGTCCTTGATGGCATGGGCTTTTTCGAGCACTTCGGCAAGTTCATCAGTCGTTTTTGCCCTCATGCCGACGGCACCGTACGTTTCGGCCATTTTTACGAAATCGGGGTTGCTTTCCTCGAGGAAGGAGTGGGAATATCGTCCGCCATAGAACATTTCCTGCCATTGCCGCACCATGCCGAGGTAACCATTGTTCATGATGGCAATTTTGACCGGGATGTTGTAGGCCACGGCTGTTGCCAGCTCCATGGATGTCATCTGGAAGCCGCCGTCACCGGTGACGCACCATACTTCGCGGCCGGGCTGTGCTACGGCAGCGCCGAGGGCAGCGGGAAATCCGAATCCCATGGTACCGAGGCCGCCTGAGGACAACCATGACTTGGGATGATTGAATTTGTAGTATTGTGCCGCCCACATCTGATGCTGACCCACATCGGTGGAGATGATGGCCTCACCTTCGGTTACCCCGGAAATCTCCTGGATCATGTACTGCGGGGCGATTTCCTTGTTGCGGGGCTCGTATCGGAGCGGATGTTCTTCGCGCCATTTGTCGATGGTCTGCAGCCATTCGGTCGTATCCACGCGGTCCACCTGTCCGATCAGCTCGCCGAGCACCTGCTTGACATCGCCGATCACCGGTACTTCGGCATGGACGTTCTTGTTGATACAGGATGGGTCGATGTCGATGTGGATTTTCCGCGAGTGAGGTGAGAATCCGTCCACACGTCCGGTTACGCGGTCATCGAAACGTGCACCTACGGCGATGAGGACATCACATTTCTGGATGGCCATGTTGGCGTACCAGGTTCCGTGCATGCCCAGCATTCCGAGCGACAAGGGGTCCGATTCAGGGAAAGCGCCGAGTCCCATCAGGGTAGTGGTAACCGGGATATTGCATTTCCTGGCCATTTCAGTGACTTCTTTATGGGCATCACTGGAGATGGCACCTCCGCCGACATAGAGCAGCGGCTTTTCGGCGACAGCGATCAGTTCTGCTGCCTTGCGGATCTGCTCCGAGGCGGCTTCGGTTTGGGGCTTGTAGCCGCGGAGGGAAACCTGGGGTTTCCGGGCCTCGTACTCAGCCTCGGTGAAAAGCATATCCTTGGGGAGGTCGATCAAAACAGGTCCGGGCCGGCCGGAAGTGGCAATATAAAACGCATCGCGTATCGCGTCGGCCAGGTCTTCGGTCTTTTTGACAAGAAAACTGTGCTTGGTCACCGGACGGGTCATTCCTATGATATCAGCTTCCTGAAAAGCGTCGTTGCCGATGAGGGTAGAGGGGACCTGGCCGGTCAGTACCACCATGGGGATGGAGTCCATCATGGCATTGGTAATACCCGTGACCGTGTTGGTCGCTCCGGGTCCGGATGTTGCCAGGATCACGCCCGGCTTGCCGGTTGCCCGGGCATATCCGTCAGCGGCATGAGTACCACCCTGTTCGTGCCGTACAAGAATGTGGCGCAGCTCCGGAGTTTTGAAAAGGATATCGTATACGCCCAGGACCACACCTCCGGGATATCCGAATATGGTGTCCACGCCCTGGTCAAGCAGGGACTGAATCAGGATTTCACCGCCGCTCATTACCTTCTTTTCAGCACCGGTTTTTTCAGAGGAATCAGGGCTGACAGGCTGATCTGAGCCGGCATGTTTCGGGGTGCTTGTTTTGGTCTGTTGTTCCTGTGTGGGTTCCGGAGATGTTTTACTCTGTTTCATGATTTCGGATGGATATGGTACAGGGTTTTGAGTGTTCCTCTCTCCCAGAGGTCATTTCCTTTTATCCGATTCAGTGTCCAAAATGTGGCGGGCGAAAGATTGACCTCTGGCAGTGAGTTATAGTATGCCAATAATTAGGTCAATAATTAGAAGAATGGAGACACCGACGACAGATAGTCCCAGGGAAGCAAACACGGAAATCAAAGCAGACTGCAGAACCGATTCTGACGCAGGTCGTGCGCTGCCGGCCGGATGGTAATCGGCCTGAATGGCAATGGCTCTGTTATGTGTCTGAATATGTTTCATGTAAAAATTCGGGAGTATCTGTACGGGAATGTTCTTATCGAACAATCTCCTGCTAAAGGTAAGATTTTTAAGCCCTATGTCAACAGCAGGAAGAAGCAAAAAATGAAAAAATACGAAATACCGCCGGATTGGCACTTAAAATAAAAGACAAAATAGAAAAACAGGTTTAAATAAAAAGGGAAAAACATGCAATAACACAATTAAATATGATTGTGAAAGCGCTTTTTGAATAAATATTGCTGTAATTTCATGATGGCTGTCGTTGAAAACATCATAGAGCCATCAAGGCTTCATATAAAATTCGTAATTCTATTTTGTATTTTGATCTTGAGAATATGGCATGAATGTGGTAGCATATTGCGTCTTTGAATTATGTGCCGGCATTATCCGCACCCTGCAGGCACGACCCGAAAATAAATGGTTTAAACATTATTATTATGGAATTGAATAAATACAGCAGTCGACTGACCCAGGTACGCTCACAGGTCGGCTCCAGGGCCATGCTTTACGCAACCGGCCTGAAGGAGGAGGATTTTGACAAGCCGCAAATTGGCATAGCCAGCATGGGATGGGATGGAAATCCGTGCAACATGCACCTCAACGAACTGGCTGAACTGGTGAAAAACGGGGTTGTCGATGCCTCTATGATCGGATATGTATTTCACACGATCGGAGTGAGCGACGGCATATCCATGGGTACTACCGGCATGAAGTATTCCCTCCAGTCTCGTGATATCATCGCTGATTCCATCGAAACAGTCGCAGCAGCACAGTGGTATGACGGAGTGATCGCCCTGCCGGGATGCGACAAGAACATGCCGGGATCGGTAATGGCAATGGCCCGGCTCAACCGGCCGTCAATTATGGTTTATGGCGGGACCATCCGCCCGGGTAATTTCCACAGCAACAAACTCGATATCGTTTCGGCGTTTGAAGCCTGGGGACAGTATGTCACAAAGAAAATCGACGAAGATGAACTGGATGATGTGCTGAAGCATGCCTGTCCGGGTGCCGGCGCCTGCGGCGGCATGTACACGGCCAATACCATGGCATCGGCCATCGAGACCATCGGACTGAGTCTTCCCTACAGCTCTTCCATACCCGCAACATCCGACGACAAGCGCGAAGAGTGCGTGCGTGCCGGTGCCGCCATGAAGACTCTGCTGGAGAAAGAGCTCACGCCGGACAAGATCCTGACCCGGAAAGCCTTCGAAAACGCCATCACCGTGGTAATCGCGCTGGGCGGGTCGACCAATGCCGTGCTTCATCTGCTGGCCATGGCGCACTCGGCAGGTGTGGAACTTGATATTGATGACTTCCAGCGTTTTTCAGACAAAACACCATTTCTGGCCGATCTGAAACCAAGCGGTAAATTTGTGATGGAAGATCTGTACGATGTCGGAGGAGTGCCGGCCGTCCAGAAATTGCTTTTGAAAGAAGGTTTCCTGCACGGTGACTGCCTGACGGTAACCGGAAAAACAATGGAAGAAAACCTGGAAGAACTGCCAGGCCTGAAAGAGGGGCAAACGATCATTTCACCGGTCTCCGAACCCATCAAAAAGACGGGGCATCTTTCCATTCTGTACGGAAACCTTGCCGAAGAAGGTGCTGTTGCAAAAATTACCGGAAAGGAGGGGACTCACTTCAAGGGAACGGCCCGCGTATTCAACTCAGAGGAGGAGTCGCTGCAGGGCATATCGGATGGAAAAGTGCAGTCGGGCGATGTGGTGATTATCCGTTATGAAGGTCCCAAAGGCGGACCGGGCATGAGGGAAATGCTCTCGGTGACATCAGCCATCATGGGTGCCGGACTCGGCAATGATGTTGCTCTGATCACGGACGGCAGATTTTCAGGTGGTACTCATGGATTTGTGGTCGGTCATATCACACCCGAGGCCCAGACAGGCGGACTGATCGCACTGGTTGAGGATGGTGACACCGTCAGCATCGATGCCGTTGAAAACCGGATTGAAGTGGACATATCCGATGCGGAAATTGCCCGGCGCAGGAAGAACTGGAACCCGCCTGCTTACAAAGCGAAGCGGGGAGCCTTGTTCAAATATATCCGTAATGTTTCTTCGGCGTCGCAGGGATGTGTGACGGACGCCTGAAACGGCCGGCCCGGGCGTTGTTCGTATGCGGGATTAATGATGTCAGGATGCCAGAGCAACCTGCAGTCTGTGGTTGCAGCACCAGGGGATTTCAGGACTCAAATTTCCTGAGCTCCTGCTGATAGTCTTTCTCGGAGATCAGGCCCTGCTGCCAGAGTCCGACCAGCTCATTTTTCTTGTCCAGTGTACCGGAAGGGTGGGGCGGTTTGGTTCTCTCCACTTCTTCACGGATCTTCATCCGCTCGCGTTCCGATGCCGCAGCGTCCTCAATGAGCGTGGCAATGGGTTCGGGGTCAGATATGGCCGTAATATCGGCTGATCCTGTGGAGTGGGAGACAACGATACTGCCGATTCCGAATCGTTTCAGCAGCGGAGACCAATGTACCTTGCATCCGGTTACATCAGCAAGAGTTATCGTTTCACGGTCATCTTTACGTTCAATGGTGATGCCGGAATTGCTTATGCGATAGACCGTTGCATTCAGTTTTTTCCGGTAGTGCCAGATAAGCCATATTCCCAGCCCGAGCAGCGGAACAAGCAGTACGCCCAGGGCAAACCGGCCCAGATAAAGCCGCCAGTCGGGGTGCAGGTCGTAAGTTTGCTTTTCTTTCGGCATATTCGGCCTTATGTATTTACGCTCTAATCGGCAGTTGTGCTTCCGTGGAATTTTTCAGCATTCCGGAATTTCCGGTACATGCCGGTTGTTACTGTGATGTCAAATTAAACACATACAAACGCCATGTCATTCGCAAATACGTGGTAATATCCGGAGTTTTTATTACATTTGGACTTATCCGGATTTTGCCGGCCGGTCATTGCACATCGCGTTCACTGATCACTAATTGCAGTTCTTGTTTAGCAGATGCCAAAAATTTCTGTCTGGAAGTATATACTTATTGTCTGGATGACAGCCGTGCTCACGGCGGGATTTCTGATGCCCGTTCCTGACATCCCCATCCTCCATGAGACCTCCCGAAACCTGTTTTTCCATGTGCCCATGTGGTTTGCGATGACTGTGGTGTTTGCCGGGGGACTCATTTTCAGTATCCGGTATCTGGCAAGCAATAATATGCGGATGGACGCCCTTGCCGAATCTGCAACGATGATCGGAATTCTTTTCGGAATTTGCGGACTGCTGACCGGCTCATTGTGGGCGCGATTCACCTGGGGCACCTGGTGGACATTCGCAGAACCGAAAATGAATTTGTCAGCCATGGCCCTGATGATATATGTGGCCTATTTTATATTGAGATCTGCATTTGATGATCCGGAAAAGCGGGCCAAAACGGCCGCCGTCTACAACATTTTTGCTGCTACTACGGTGCCTTTTTTGCTTTATGTCATTCCCCGTCAGCTTCCCAGTCTTCATCCCGGTGCTGACGGAAATCCGGCATTCAGCGATCTGACGGCGCCTGAACTTCGCCTTGTTTTCTATCCGGCCGTACTGGGCTTCATCGGCCTGGCAATCTGGATCATCCAGCTGCGCTACCGCTATCTGATGCTGGAATCACATGACGGCAGTTTTGAAAATCCTCCGAATCCGGAAAAATCTGCGGAATAACCGTGCATTTTTAAACGTTTAAGCGTAAATTAATTCTTTCTCATGACCGTTCTGATACATCTGTTATTCGTCCTCGCATTCACGGTATCCGACACACTCTCTGCCGCCTACGGCGATACGTGGGAAGGAGTTCAGGATCCCGAATACGGGAATGTTTTCATGCAGGCAATGGCATCAAACAATCTTATATTTGTAGTACTTGGAGTCAGCCTTATAATCTGGTTTGTTCTTGTGGCCTACCTGATACGGCTCGAGAAGAAACTTGAGCGGCTTGAGGAAAAGCAGTCCAGGCAGAATTCGTGATATCTTAATATATATTGCAGACCCACAGTCAATAAAAATATGCGTCCTCGTCTTGTTTTCGGAATTATCGGCATCATCGGGTTTACATCGCTGGTGATGTTCAACTTCAGTCAAAGCATCTCTTCTTATGTTGATTTTGAGCAGGCGTCTCAGATGAACGGTGACCGGATTCACGTGGTCGGTATCTGGGATGACTCCAAACCGGCGTCGTTCTCTACCGAAACCATGACGTTCAACTTTTACATGAAAGATGAGTCGGGGAACTCACGGCGCGTTACCTATCCGCGGCCCAAACCCAACAATTTTGAACAGGCTGATCAGATCGTAGTTATTGGCGAAATGCGCGGCGATACTTTTGTATCCAATGACATGCTCGTCAAGTGCCCTTCCAAATACAATGACGCTGTCAGTCCCGAACTTTCTGAACTTCAGTAGGATCCCATGATTGGAATTCTCGGCCAAGCCACTCTTTCCCTCGCATTTGTCAGCTCCATCCTTGCCACCTGGTTTTACTACGTCGCCGCGCGTAACGGCAGGGAAAACAGCGAATCGATTGCCAATGCCATTTTCTTTCTGAAAGGGGCGTTTACGTTTTTTGCTTCCGGACTGCTGGTCTATCTCATTTTCACCCATCAGTTCCAGTACTATTACGTCTACAATTATACCAGTACCGACCTGCAGAATGTCTATCTCTGGGCAGCATTTTACAGCGGACAGGAAGGCAGCCTGTTGTTGTGGATTCTGTCATCCTTTCTGGTCGGACTTGCCATCATCCGCTGGGCCACACCGACCTACCGTGCCCCGGTTATGTTTTTCATGACTCTGACGCAGGTATTTCTGTTGTCTATGGTTTCGGGATTTCCGATTCCCGGATGGGGAGACCTCGGGGCATCACCTTTCCGAACCCTGGCATCCGAAATGCCCGACGCCCAGGTATTCCGCAACAATCCCGATTTTGTGCCATCCGAAGGGAGCGGCCTCAATGATTTGCTTCGCAGTCCCTGGATCATCATCCACCCGCCGGTGATTTTTCTCGGATTTGCGATGATGACCGTACCCTATGCTTTTGCACTGTCCAGTCTCTGGAAACGCAAGTACCATGAGTGGATTCACGCAGCGCTGCCCTGGACCCTGGGTGCCAGCCTCTGCCTGCTAACGGCCATTTTCCTGGGCGGATACTGGGCATACGTCACACTTTCATTCGGAGGCTACTGGGCATGGGACCCGGTCGAAAACGCCTCACTGGTCCCGTGGATATTCGGACTCGCCGGAATCCACGCCATGCTGATCCAGAAAAAACACGCCAGTTCACACAAGGCGTCCATCATTTTTGCCATACTGGCTTACGTGACAGTAGTATATCAGACCTTTCTGACACGATCGGGCATTCTTGGCGATTCATCCGTGCACAGTTTTGTTGATCTCGGCCTGTATAACCACCTGTTGCTCTTCATGCTCGTTGTTGCGGCGATTGGTGTCGGCATGCTGGCATACCGCTACCGCGATCTGCCGAAACCCGGGAAAGAATCACCGTTCCTCAGCCGCGAATTCATGATGTTTGCCGGTGCGATGGTGTTGTTCCTCGCAGGGCTGGTCATCATACTGGGAACCAGCTCACCTGTTCTTGGACGCCTTTTTGTAGACAATCCCACACCGCCGGACCAGACGTTTTACAATAACTGGACGCTGCCATTCGGCATACTCATCGGTCTGATGACCGTTATTACCCAGATGCTCTGGTGGAAACGCCATGATGCCGAATCGCTGGCCTCAGCGCTGATTGTCCCGACACTCATTGCCTCGGTTGTGACCATTACGGCTGTCATTTTGTCGGATATGTCCAACCTGGCCTACATGATCTACCTGTTTGCCGGTATCTTTGCCATTGCCGGAAACGGGAAAGTTATGCTGCAGCTCATTTGGAAAAATCCCCGGCGGGTCGGCGGAACGTTCACTCATATCGGCTTTGCGGTAATGATGATCGGCTTCCTGGGATCGGCATTTGACCGGCCCATGGTCGATGCCCAGACCCGTGAATATAACCGGGCCGTCGCTGCCGGACAGGTGACTGATGATGACGGATTTCGTGTGAATCAGGAGATCGAGTTCGTTGAGTTGGAGAAAGGCAAGCCGAAGCTTATTGACGGACGTTACATGGTTACGTTCAAGGGTGCCGAGATCACAGAGCACAACCGGCCCGGCGAGCAGGAGTATGAGGTGCTTTTTGAAGATGTGGATTCGGGTGAATCCTTTGTGATGAAGCCATCCGTCTATCCGATGCTGTCGAATTCATCGCCGGGAGCTGTAGAGTGGACGGTAGATGTGGATGTGCGCGGCGGCTGGTTATCTGATATTTTCATGTATGTAGCCGGGTCGTATCTGGTAGATCAGGAAATAGAACGCATGGCGCAGGAAAACCCTGATCAGCATCAGTCCATCGATCAGCTGGGTCCGGAAATGGCAGAGCATGATCCCGACGAATCCACGGTACGTATCCCGCGCGGCGGCACGGTAGAGATCGGAGAGTACACCCTGAACTTCAGGGATTACATTTATATTGATGAGGATGAGCTGCCAGAAGGAAGCATCATCGGTGTCAAGGCCGACATTGTCTTCGTGCACCGTGAAACCGGCGAGACTCATGAACTTCAGCCTGAGTATGTCCTCACATCGGACGGTGAGTCACAGTATGCCGTAAACCCGCCTGAGGAGCTTGGAATAGCTGACGGATCCATCCGCTTTCTCGAAGTTCTTCCCGAAAGCGATGAAATTGAAATCGAACTGACAGGCGTTGAGGGTGCTCCGGAACGGGAATGGATCCTGCTTGCGGCAGAGCACAAGCTGATGATATCGGTAGTCTGGCTTGGAACATTTTTGTTGATGATCGGTTTCAGTATCTCTATTATATATCGCTGGGCTGATCAGAAGAAACGGGAACAGCAGGATAAACGCGACAGGGAACAGGCATCCGGGGATGATGATAAAGCCGAATCCGAATTTGAAGCTGAAGCTGAAGCTGAAGCTGAATCTGAAGATCGGTCCGGTAAGCCGGTTGAGCCGTCTCTTAGTGATCCGGATGGTGAGCAGAATGACAAGGCGAACAGCTCATCCGGAAATGGTCAGCCGGAAGAAGACAATATTATTGATGATAGATCCTCAAAAAATAAATAAGGACAGTGATGACATTTCGGTTTAGCGCAATTGCTTCTGCAGGAGTATGTATCTGGCTGATGGTGCTTTCAGGGGCTGTTGCTTATGCCGCCGAAACCGCTGGTGAAACCAGTTCGCTTTCCGGTCAGGAAACCACCCCGTCCGGGCTGAAGACCGCCACCCTGTCCGGTGATCATGTTACCGCCGCGGCAGGAGAAGCGGATACAAGACCCGGCGATTCAGGCTGGAACAATGACAATACGGGCGGAGAGCCACCGTCGCAATGGGGTGCCTTGCTGCGTTCGTTCATTATGCCGGGATGGGGGCACTATTATGTGGATTCCGATAACTGGCGGAGGGGACAATATCATTTGGGTGCGGAAGTGGCATTGATTGCGGCTTATTTCGGCATCAGCCGGCATGCCAATGTTATCGAAAACAACATGTACACCCATGCCAGGGCCTATTCCGGCGTAGATATCCAGAAGCACGGGCGGGCATTCGAGCTTGCCGTGGGCAGCCATTTGTCGCTGTCAGCCCATAATGATTTTCAGGAGCGCACCCGTAACCTTGACCGCCTTTTTCCGGATGATCCCGATTACCGGTGGGAGTGGGAATCGGATGAGAAGCGACAGGAATACCGGGATCTGCGATCGCGGCGGGATGATCTTGACCAGCAGCTTCCCACACTGGGTGCGATCATGGTGGTCAACAGGGTTTTGAGCGGTATCAGTGCATTCAACAGGGCAAGGGACTATGTGAATACGGATGCCTCGGTATACGTCGCGCCTGGTCCGGAACGACGGGGATTTCGGGCCACGCTGGCCATTCCGTTCTGAAGCCCGGAAATTTGCACGGCCGGAGATTGTTCCGGCGATGATACGGATATATGCCAAGATATCTCATTGAGCTTGCTTATGACGGCACACAGTACAGGGGATGGCAGAAGCAGCCGGATACCCGAACGGTACAGGGTGAAGTAGAGCAGGCACTGCAGACAGTTATTCAGGAAGACATTCGCCTGTACGGGTCCGGCCGGACGGATGCGGGTGTACACGCCCTGCATCAGTGCGCACATTTTGATACGTTCATACCGGTAGAAGAAGACTGGCTGGTCAATCGTCTGGGCCGGATACTGGATGATGATCTTTATATTCATGCCATTCGCGAGGTGCCGGAGCATTTCCACGCCCGTTTTGATGCCGGATGGAGGGAGTACAGGTATCAGCTGCTGCTTCGGCCTGATCCGTTCAAGAGGCTGTATGCCTGGTATCCCGGTGACGGAATGGCGTGGGAAGCGATGGGTGAGTGTCTGCACATGCTTCAGGGTGAAATGGACTTTGCCGGCTTTTCCAGGAAGACACCGGACCTGCCCCACACCAGGTGTACCGTTTTCAAGGCGGAAATGACTTCAGGATCCGATTCCGTGGTTGTCATCCGGCTTCAGGCCAACCGCTTTTTACGCTCAATGGTAAGATCACTTGTCGGAGGACTGGTCACCGTCGGTATCGGGAAAAAAAATATCGATTGGTTCAGAATTCACTTGAAAGAGGGCCGGGAAATTGATAACATTGCCCTTGCTCCGGCAAGAGGACTTTTTCTTCAGAAAGTTTTTTATCCGGACAGCGTTTTGGACTTGACTTGATGTTACCATCGTTCTTATATTTGTTATCTGTCAAACGAAGTTAACGATTTGACATAACTGCCACTCCTCCGTAGCTCAATGGCAGAGCATTCGGCTGTTAACCGAAGGGTTACTGGTTCGAATCCAGTCGGGGGAGCAAAAAAAAGGCGAATCCATTCATTTGGGTTCGCCTTTTTTATTTTCGGAGTACCGCTATCAGTACCGGTACGCATCGGATTTGTAGGGTCCTTCGGGCGCTACGCCGATATACTCACATTGCTCGTCATTAAGCTCGTCAAGCTCCACACCGATCTTCTTCAGATGCAGGCGGGCTACCTTTTCGTCGAGATCTTTTGGCAGTACGTGCACGCCCACGGTGAAATCATCGGGACGCTGCCATAATGCCATTTGTGCCAGTGTCTGGTTTGTGAAGCTGTTACTCATGACAAAGCTGGGGTGTCCCGTGGCATTACCCAGATTCATCAGGCGACCCTGGGACAGCAGAATAATCTCGCGATCATCGTTCATGCGGAACAAGTCCACCTGTGGCTTGATATTGGTTTCCGCGGAATTATTTTTGAGCCAGGCTACGTCAATTTCGTTATCGAAGTGACCGATATTACCCACAATGGTTTTGTCTTTCATACGGGAGAAGTGTTCACCGGTTACCACATCTTTGTTTCCGGTTGCGGTAATAACGACATCGGCCTCTTCTACCGCATCGGACATCTTTTTGACTTCATAGCCGTCCATGGCTGCCTGCAGCGCACAGATCGGATCTATTTCAGTGACGATTACTCTGGCACCGGCTCCGCGCAGTGAGGCTGCCGATCCTTTGCCCACATCGCCGTAACCGGCAACGACAGCTACTTTCCCGGCCATCATGACATCGGTGGCACGGCGAATGGCATCAACACACGATTCCTTGCAGCCATATTTATTGTCAAATTTTGATTTTGTCACCGAATCGTTGACGTTGATTGCCGGTACCGGGAGTGTGCCGGCTTTCACACGGTCGTGCAGGCGCAAAACACCGGTCGTTGTCTCTTCGGAGATTCCACGCAGGTTTTTTGCCAGCTCAGGATAGTGATCCAGAACCATATTGGTCAGGTCGCCGCCATCATCCAGAATCAGGTCCAGTGGCTTTCCGTCATCGAAAAACAGCGTCTGTTCAATACACCAGTCATACTCCTCTTCGGTCAGTCCTTTCCAGGCATAGACCGGTACACCGGCCTTTGCGATTGCCGCGGCAGCATGATCCTGGGTCGAGTAAATATTGCAGGAAGACCACTGAACTTTGGCACCCAGTTCAATTAGTGTTTCAATGAGCACGGCGGTCTGGATGGTCATATGCAAACATCCGGCAATGCGCGCTCCCTTTAGTGGTTTTTCCGGTCCGAACTCCTCGCGAAGGGCCATCAGACCGGGCATTTCTGCTTCGGCCAGACGAATTTCCTCACGTCCGTATTCATGAAGTGATATATCAGCTACTTTATAGGGGAGTTTTTTTTCTTTAACTACAGTCATAGATAGTCAGATTTTTGGGTTGCTGTTAGACAGTTGAAAATTCAAGTGAACGTTTTTTTTGCGACCCGCATGGCGACAGGCCGGTTTTTCTACCGTTCATGACAATACCGGATCAATGTGCCATTCATGATCTGCCCGGAATCCGGCTCAGACCCCGGAGTGCATCGTAGCGGCTGTCAATCTCGCTGCGATCAAGTCCGGCAAAACGTCCGGGGCCAAACTTTTCCACGCAAAATGCGGCCAGGGCCGAGCCGTACGCTACGGCTTCCCTCAGAGTATTTTCATCCAGAGTATCAGCCTGGTCAAGCCATCCGGCAAAAGCTCCCATGAATGTATCGCCGGCACCGGTTGGATCCACAATACCCGGTACGGGAAATGCCGGTGCTGTAAAAAGCAGCTCATCGGAATAAAGCTGCGCACCGTGTTCCCCCTTCTTTATAATGAGATAGGAAGGACCCATTTTCCGGATTTCCCTGGCACAATCGGCAAGCTGTGATTTTCCGGTTAGTTCTTTTGCTTCCTGATCGTTGATAATTGCGATATCAACACGTGATATCGCATCTTCCAGTGCTTCACGGGCACCGGAAATCCAGAAGTTCATAGTATCCAGAAGAGTCAGGCGTGGTTTTCTGACCTGATCGAGAACGTTTCGCTGCAGTGAGGGTTCAATATTTCCAAGGCAAAGAATGGAACTGTCTTTCCAGGAATCCGGAATGACAGGGTCAAAATGTTCGAAAACATTCAGCTGAGTGTCCAGGGTATCCCGGCTATTGAAGTCGCTGTGATACCGGCCCTTCCAGAAAAATGTCTTGCCGCTCTGGTCGATCCTGAACCCGTCCAGATCGATATTGTGATCCGTTAAAAACTGCAGATCCTGTTCATCAAAATCATTGCCGGCCGTTCCAACAAGACGAACGGGGCTGGTAAAAAAAGATGAGGCGACTGAGGCATACGTAGCGGACCCTCCAAGAATCCGGTCCACTTTTCCTGCGGGGGCTTCAATACCGTCATACGCAACTGAACCAACAATAAGAACACTCATAAAAAAAAAGGATTATTTAATGACAAAAATTATGAAAAATTCCGTTTGATTTATTCTCTGTACAAACTACAAAAATATGCTTCTGAACACAAAATATATGAGCAGTAAATAAGACAAAAATCGGGTAGAAAAAGAAAAAAAAACGGTTTTAAACCATGTAATCTATATTTCTTTTTATGTAAAAAACCAAGGTTAAAACGATATAATGTCGCTTTTAAATATGAAGCTCATATTCTGTTAAAATTAAACTAAAAAAAAGAGTATAAATCGCGTATTTTGGTTGAGATTTTATATATAAAATGATAGACTTGTAGCCAGAAGAAATAAATAAAATCGGCTGATAACTTTCTTATCAGAAAAAGAAAGAGCGACAGAACACATAACAGGACGTAGTGCCGAAATAAACTGGCAAAGTGAGCCACATTCGGATCAGTCAGCCGGTCCGTGAACCCGCCTTGGTGTATGTCATGCTACGGCGGGGTATGCTTTATATTATAATGGCATCACTTCGCAAATTAATAACAAGGAAAATGAGGTGTATAACATGTCTGAGTATCTTTTTACATCCGAATCAGTAACCGAGGGTCATCCCGACAAAATGGCAGATCAGATATCTGATGCTGTATTGGACAGCGTTTTAAAAAAGGATCCGGAAGGAAGGGTGGCTTGTGAAACTTTTGTAAATACCGGTCTGGTATTGGTTGGTGGCGAGATTACTACCAAAACGAGCCTGGACATACCCGGTATTGTGACCCGAAAAGTCCGGGAAATAGGCTATGAGGGTTCAGAAATGGGTTTTGATTACAAGACCTGTGCAATTCTGAACAATATCGGCCAGCAATCACCTGATATTGCCCTTGGGGTTAACGAAGGCACGGGTGAGGATAAAGACCAGGGAGCAGGTGACCAGGGCATGATGTTCGGTTACGCCGTAAATGAGACCGATGAGCTCATGCCGTTGCCCATCCAGCTTGCACACAGGCTGACCCGCAGAATGGCCGAAGTGCGCAAAAACGGTACATTGCCATTCCTGCGTCCGGACGGAAAATCACAGGTTACGGTAAAATATGATGAACAAACCGGCAGGCCAACCGGTATTGATACGGTGGTATTGTCTACACAGCACGATGAAGATGTAACACTGGATGACATACGTGAAGCACTTCTGGAGCATGTAATCAAACCGGTTGTACCAGAGCATTTAACCGATTTTGAGGACATAACCCTGCATGTTAATCCGACAGGCCGGTTTGTGATTGGCGGCCCGCAGGGAGATGCCGGACTGACAGGCCGGAAAATCATCGTAGATACCTATGGCGGAAGTGCCTATCATGGCGGCGGTGCCTTTTCCGGCAAGGATCCTTCAAAGGTTGACCGTTCTGCTGCTTATGCCGCGCGGTATGTAGCCAAGAATGTGGTAGCTGCTGGCCTGGCTGACCGCTGCTCGATTGGCCTGGCCTATGCTATAGGAATATCCGAACCGGTTTCCATCTGGGTGGATACCTATGGGACGGGCAAAATCGAAAATCGTCAGCTCACGGATGCCATTCGCGATCTGTTTCCGCTTCGCCCAAAGGACATCATCGACTCTCTGGATCTTAAGCAGCCGATATATGAGCAAACCGCTGCATACGGTCATTTCGGGCGGGAAGGACTGCCCTGGGAGAACACAGATAAGGTCGCAGAGCTGGAAAGTCTGCTGCATGAGCTGGCGAAATAGCGTTTTAAAAGTGGATGATGATCAGCATGATCAGCCGGTTTGAAAAAATAAGCCGGTTTGAAAAGCCGTGTATCGTATGCTGGTAAGAAATCATCATCACAGCTCATTCAGCAATACGGCTGGACGATACGGCTGGATAAATAAAAGGCCGGGCAAGAAATGATCTTGTCCGGCCTTGATTTTCTACAGTCCTTACAGTCTGGCTGCCTTTACCTCAGCAACATGCTATAGTTAATCTTGCGCTACAGCAACCGAGTCCAGTGTCCGGGCCAGGGCCGCCGCATTCGGGTAGTTTCTTTTGCCCATTACGGAAATATTCTTGCCCATCGAAAGCGGAACCGGAAGCTGAAGGTTTTCTTCGAGCAATTCATGCCATACCTGTTCCATGTGCGCGATTGATTTGGCTGCCGGGTTTTCACTTTCCAGTATTTCCTCTTCCAGATCATCCGGGATATAGACACCCAGCCAGCGCAGAAAATTGATATCTTTTTCAGATGATATGGGCGAAAAACTCCAGTAAATCACAGGCGGTTCGGAAACGTTGTGTTTTTGAAGCATCCCGGAGAATTCATTCATGACCTTTTTTGCTGATGCTGACTCCGTAATGATCTGGGTTGTAAAGAAATCGGCACCAGTCCTGAATTTATAGAACATGCGTTCCGCCTCGGAAAAATCTCCTTCATTTCGTGTGGGAATGCAAATATTACCAACAGAAAAATCGGTAGGCGGACATCTGTCTTTATCATTGAAATGCCGTTTACCGTCGTTGAGTCCGTTTTTTACCAACTCATTGCCTTCCGGAACGGATGGTCCCTGATATTCAATTTCCGGAGATTCTCCGCCTACGAAAACTACATTGCGAATATCATATTGCTCATGGGTTTCCAGAAGCCATTCTTCCTGATCTTCAGGAGTTTCTTTGACAATTACTCTGTTGATAACGGCCGGAACATCAACCATTTCAGTAAGTTTATGTGCCCATTCCCTGGGAGCTATCCTTTGGCGAAAAGGGCTGGTCCTTTTACCTTTATCGCTTTTTTTAGACTCATTCTGGATCTCCGGGATATTGAGTATGTCTATGTCAACCTTATCCCGGAGCATTTCCAGATAGGCGGCATGATCATTCAGGCGTTCCTGTTCAAGCCCCTTTTCCGGAGGCAATATTTCGATCATTAACGGACACCGGTTTTCTCCGGCAGAAATTGTTGTGATTTTTTTACTAATCATAAAAGGCTCTTATTTCGACTTACACAAAAAGAGTGCATCTGCCGATGCACTCCGGTGTGAAAGTAAGAATTTTTAAAATCCCGATTTTTCAGGTTGCAACAGCATTGTTATTGTTTTTGGAAATGCATGATGCCCCAGGAGAGATATCCGTTCGAAGCACCATCAATCCAGTGCTGCAGTCCTTTTTTCATGTTCTGCAAATACTGCTGACTGACATGTTCTCTCAGCTTATCTTCCTGCATTTCGGTGTTTTTAAGTACCGCTGAATAATGTCGCTGCAGTTGATCCGTCATTTCCAGATAGTCGATCTCTTTCAGGCCGAATTCAGCGGCAGTTTCCCGGTAAAACCCGGGTGAACCCATACTTTCGAGATGAATCCGGTCAAAAATGGGTTGCAATACACCTTCCGGACAGTTGTCTGCCTGCATGGGGTCGGTGAACACAAATTCGCCACCGGGCTTGAGAATCCGCGAGACTTCTTCAATTACTTTTTTACGTGCCGGACTATGCAGCAGGGCATCCTGTGACCAAACGAGATCGAAACTTTCGTCATCGAACGGTACTTCGGCATAATCCCCGTCGATAACATCAACAAGATTGTCAAGGTTTTGCTCACGGTTCAATTTTCGGGCACGGTTATTTTCCACTTCGCTGAGATTGAGCGCAGCCACGCGGCATCCGTATTGACCGGCCAGAAAACGGGCAGTTCCGCCGTAACCGGAACCAAGATCAATTATGCGTGAGGAGGCATCAGGACGGTTCAGCAATTGCTCTGTCATGCGCTTTTGTGTCCTGCGGCTTGCGTCGGGTATGGAGTCGCTCTCCGATTCATACAATCCGACATGAATGTCCTCACCGCCCCATATGGTAGCATAAAAGGTATCGGCATCGCTGCTGTTGTAATAATCGCGTGCGATATCTACAGGGTTTAATGTTTCGTTACTCATGGTTTTGCTCCTGTGAAATTTCTGTTTGCAGTTTATGAATGGCAGTTCCGAATGGGGGCGTATTATTGCTTGTGATATTTCTTTTCTGCCATGTGAATGAAAAAGTCCGGATCTTTTCTGCGATAGGTTTCCTGAAAGTCTCCGTAGGTGTCCACCCGCTGAAATCCTACTTCTTTCATCAATTTGGAGGTGTACTCCTGACGCAAGGGAAACATGTTCAGGTAGTAGGATTCGGCGCCCCCTTCAAACTGGTAGCGGAACCGGGCCAGGCCTTCATCGATATATTCCGGTTCAGCCTGTACTTCATCACCACAATAGTAGTATTTCTCTTTGTTGGAGTATCCGTAGTCCAGTATGCTGTCATAATTTCGCTGATCCAGAATCAGAATACCGTCATGGTTCAATACGGAATAGAATTCAGCAAGTGCCTTGCGGCGGTCATTTTCGGAAAACAGATGTGTAAATGAGTTGCCCAGGCAGATGACGGCATCGAATTTTTCGTGGATGTCTTTCCCAAGCCATCTCCAGTCAGCCTGCACTGTTCTGAGTATCTGATTTCTGGCTTTGGCATTTTCGAAAGCGCGGTACAGCATTTCCGGACTTCCATCGGCGCTGACAACATCAAAACCGGCCTCCAGCAGTCTGACCGAATGATAGCCGGTGCCAGCGGCGACGTCCAGTACTTTTTTTGCCCCGCACTGCCTGAGTACATCAATAAAGAAGTTGCCTTCGCCTTCCCCGCGTTTGTCCCAGTCAATCAGGGCATCCCATTTTTCTACAAATTGTTCGATATATTCTTGTTGATATTGGTCGCTTTGGCGGACAGCTGTCGGGTCGCTGCCATAATTTTGTTTTTGTGACATGTCGAAGCTTTTGTTTTGCGATTTACAGTCCAGTATTTAAAGTACTGAAAGGCTCAGAATTAACTCTTCATTGCAGCACTGGCATGCTGATTTTGTTCCTGTCACCTCAGTCCTTTTTTATTCGAAAGTGTACGTTTTCGGAACATTACCTGACAAGATATTTTTCTTTGGGTAATATCCAAATAAAATATCGGGGAAAATCCTGTTCACTATAAGTAAATAATGTAAAAATTGTACGTAAAAAAGCTTTATCGGGAGTTATTGTATTTATACATAACAAAGATTGATAGAATTAAATATATCAATTGCGGTATCTGTTCAAAATGCTGACATAATTCTTTTTTATGATCGATATTTCGTCAGATTTGAAAGGTGGCGTTTGTGAGAGGAAATGTTATGTAAAAAATACTTGCATATTAAGAGAAATATATTATGATTAATGTCGATAAAAATGTTAGGTGAAGAATATTGCAGAAAATCATGCAATAATCCTGAGAAATGTTGGTGGTATACTTAGAGGTATCGCCCTTAAAAAAAACTGACTGTAGAAATGACAACATTACGAAAAGCTCTTCAGCATCGCATTCTGGTACTTGACGGTGCCATGGGGACCATGATTCAGAAGCACTCGCTCAATGAGAATGACTTTCGCGGCGACCGGTTTTCAGACCACAGCAGTGAGCTTCAGGGAAACAATGATCTTCTGAGCATTACCAGACCGGATATCATCAGCAGTATTCACGACGAGTTTTTAGATGCTGGAGCTGATATTGTTGAGACAAATACCTTCAGCTCGAATCTTATATCCCAGAAAGACTATGGGCTGGAAGATCTTGTTTATGAGCTGAACTATGAATCGGCCAGACTGGCCCGAAGTGCGGCCGATGAGTGGACACACAAAACTCCGGAGAAGCCACGGTTCGTTGCAGGTGCGATAGGTCCTACCAACCAGACCCTGTCGCTGTCACCTGATGTCAACGATCCCGGATACCGTGCCGTCACATTTCAGGATATGGTGGAGTGTTATGCCGGACAGATTCCCGGTCTGATTGATGGCGGGGCAGATGTGCTGCTGGTGGAGACCATCTTTGACACGCTCAATTGCAAGGCGGCTCTGTACGCCATACAGCAGTACCGCAGAAAAACCGGGAAGAAGGTTCCCGTGATGATCTCAGGAACCATTGTGGATCAGAGTGGGCGCACCCTTTCTGGCCAGACGACCGAAGCCTTCTGGATATCGGTCTCGCATATGCCTGATCTGATCAGTGTCGGATTGAACTGCGCCCTGGGTTCGGGCCAGATGCGTCCGTTTGTAAAAGAACTGGCAGAAGTGGCTTCGGTTCCCGTATCGCTTTATCCCAACGCCGGACTGCCCAACGAGTTCGGCGGATACGACGAAACTCCGCAATTTATGGCAGCCCGGCTGGATGAGTACCTTAATGAAGGTTGGCTGAACATAGTAGGAGGGTGTTGCGGAACAACGCCGGAGCACATTACCCGTTTTGCCGAAGTAGCCGGTCGTCACAATCCGAGGAGCATTCCGGATCAGGATCCCTGGCTCAGACTCAGCGGACTTGAACCGGTGGTCATCCGGCCGGAAACCAATTTTGTCAACATTGGGGAGCGGACCAATGTCACCGGATCCAAAAAATTTGAGCGGCTGATCAAGGAAGAACAATACGAGGAAGCCTTGTCGGTCGCCCGGGATCAGATTGAAAACGGAGCGCAGATCATTGATATTAACATGGATGAGGGGATGATCGACTCGGAAGCGGTCATGACCCGGTTTCTGCATCTTATTGTTGCCGAGCCTGATATTTCGCGTGTGCCGGTTATGATTGACTCGTCCAAATGGTCGGTACTGGAAGCCGGTTTGCAGTGCCTGCAGGGAAAATCAATTGTCAACTCGCTGAGTCTGAAAGAAGGGGAAGCCGACTTTCTGGAAAAAGCCGCCAGGGTTCGTGACTATGGCGCTGCTGTTGTAGTAATGGCATTCGACGAAAAAGGGCAGGCCGATTCATTCGGTCGCCGGAAAGAAATATGCGAGCGAGCCTACCGGCTTCTGACCGAAGAGATCAATTTTCCCGCCCAGGATATCATTTTTGATCCCAATATCCTGACTGTGGCTACCGGGATATCCGAGCACAACAACTATGCTGTCGATTTTATCGAAGCTACCCGGTGGATCAAGGAAAATCTCCCGCTGGCAAAAGTCAGCGGCGGATTGAGCAATATCTCCTTTTCCTTCAGAGGAAATAACAAAGTCCGGGAGGCGATGCACAGTTCGTTTCTCTACCATGCCATCCGTGCCGGACTGGATATGGCGATTGTGAATGCCGGTCAGCTGGAAGTATACGAGCAGATCCCCGAAGAGCTGCTCGGGAAGGTCGAGGATGTGTTGTTCAACAAACGCGAGGATGCCACGGAAAGACTGGTGGATTATGCAGAGAAAATCAAAGAAGAACCGGAGGAGTCCGCGGAAAAGAAGCAGGCCTGGCGCGAAAAGCCGGTAGCTGAGCGACTTGAGCATGCCCTGCTCAAGGGAATTGTCGATTACGTAGAAGAAGATACCGAGGAAGCCCGGAAGCAGTGTGATCAGGCCCTTGAGGTCATTGAAGGCCCTCTGATGGACGGAATGAACGTGGTCGGGGATTTATTTGGCGAGGGCAAGATGTTTCTGCCTCAGGTAGTCAAAAGTGCCAGGGTAATGAAAAAAGCGGTAGCCTTGCTGATTCCGTACATTGAAGAGGAGAAAAGGAAGAATAAAGATTCCCGGCCCAAAGGAAAGGTCCTGCTGGCAACAGTCAAAGGCGATGTGCATGACATTGGAAAAAATATTGTCAGCGTAGTTCTCAGTTGCAATAATTATGAGGTGATTGACCTGGGAGTGATGGTGCCGGCTCAAAAAATACTGGAAGAGGCGAAAAGCCGGAAGGTGGATGTGATCGGCCTCAGCGGCCTGATCACCCCGTCGCTTGACGAGATGGTCAACATTGCCAGGGAAATGGAGCATCAGGGATTTACATTGCCGCTGCTCATTGGCGGTGCCACCACTTCGCGTATCCATACGGCTGTGAAAATTGCTCCCAACTATAGCGGTCCGGTCATTCATGTGCTCGATGCCTCCAGAAGTGTCCCGGTGGTCAGCAATCTCCTTTCTGATACAGAGAGGGAGAATTATGCACAAAGTGTAGAAGAAGAATACGAAAAACTGCGCAGCCGTCATGCCGGCCGCAGCAGGAGCAAAAAGCTGATCAGTTTCGGAGAGGCAAAGGAAAATGCGGCAAAAATTACCTGGGATAAGCAGCACTTGGCTGTTCCGGACCGGACCGGAATCGTGGATCCCGGAGCTCCGGACATTGGTCTTCTCAGAAAATACATAGACTGGACGCCGTTCTTTATCACCTGGCAGCTCAGCGGAAAGTATCCGTCCATTTTTGAAGACCCGAAATACGGAGAACAGGCCAGGCGACTGTTCGATGATGCCCAGCATATGCTGGACAAGATCATCAGCGAACAGTGGCTGCAGACCAGTGCCGTGTGCGGGCTTTTTCCGGCGAACAGCACGGGTGAGGACATTGAGGTCTACACCGATGATACGCGTGAGCAGGTGCGAGCGGTATTCCGGATGATGCGCCAGCAGACACGCAAACGCGGCGGCCAGCCCAATAAATCTCTGGCTGATTACATTGCACCCAAAGAAAGCGGGCTGCCCGATTACATCGGATGTTTTGCCGTGACGGCCGGTCACGGAATAGAAGAGCCGCTTGCCCGTCTCGGGGAGAACCATGATGAATATGGTGCCATCATGCTCAAGGCGCTCGCGGACCGGCTGGCTGAAGCCGCAGCCGAATGGCTGCACGAAAAAGTAAGAAAGCAAATCTGGGCCTATGCTCCTGACGAACAGCTTGACAATAAGGATCTGATCAAAGAGGTCTACCAGGGCATCCGGCCGGCCCCGGGGTATCCCGCCAATCCGGATCACACAGAAAAACAGACGCTTTTTGAATTGCTGGAAGCAACTACCAGAACCGGAATTACCCTTACAGAAAGCTATGCCATGTATCCGGCTTCCTCGGTATCCGGACTTTATTTTGCGCATCCCGGGGCTGATTATTTTTCTGTAGGTGAAATCGGCAGAGACCAGGTTGCGGATTATGCCCGCCGTAAGAACATGACTCTTGAAGAAGCCGAAAACTGGCTGGCACCCAATCTGTCGTACGACCCGGACAGGGACACCGAGGCGGCACCGTCATAACCAATGTGCCTTTTCATCAACCCAAGCTGTCGGAAAAGCATTATTTATTCTATATTGCCAACTGCTTATTACAGGGACATTTAAAAATCTGGCAACCGCTTCTGACAAAACTGTCATCTGCCTGGCCGCCCGACCTCCGTCTTCTGTCCGGAATCTCCCACAGAAAAAATTACACATGCGCTTTATTTGCAAAATCATGCTGCTGACGGCAGCTTTTCTTCTCGTTACTGTTTCAGCTTACGCCGGAATCTCCTTTAACGAACGTAACGCCTCATCAGACTACACACAAGAAGACCCCGGTCTGCGTGCCATGATCGGACAAATGCTGATGGTGGGATTCGGTTCGGGGACCGAAGTCACCGAAACACTGCAGACGGATATCGCATAACGGAACCTTGGCGGGGTAATTTTGCTGGCCTACAATGTTGACAGTCCGCAGAGCTTGCGCCGCCTTACCGGCGATCTGCAGCGTGAGGCGGATGTGCCGCTGTTTATCTCCATCGACCAGGAGGGCGGACGCATTGCCCGGCTGAATGAGGATAATGGATTTTCATCCACCTATACACCCGAAGAGCTTGGTGAGATGGATTCTGAGTGGGTTACAAGGGATCAGGCGCAAGAAATGTCCGGATGGCTACGTGACGGCGGGGTCAATATCAATCTTGCACCGGTAGTGGATGTCAATGTGAATCCGGACAGTCCGGCCATCGGAAGGTTGAACCGCAGTTTTTCGGACGATCCATATATCGTTGCCGATCACGCGGGATGGTTTATTGACGAGTTTAACCAGAAGGATATCATTACAGCCCTGAAGCATTTTCCGGGACACGGCAGCGCCACTGAAGATTCCCACTTAGATTTTACCGATATCAGCGATACCTGGAAAGAGAAAGAGCTTGTTCCGTATCAGGAGCTGATTGATCAGGGGTACTCCGGGATGATCATGCCCGGTCACCTCTACCATTCGGATTTCGATTCCGAGTATCCGGCCACGCTGTCCGGAAAAACACTCACCGGCAAACTGCGTGATGATATGGGGTTTGACGGGGTTATTATCTCCGACGGGATGTTCATGGCGGCAATTCAGGAATATTACGGGTTCTTTGAGTCGGTCAGGCTGGCGATCAACGCGGGTATAGATATCCTGCTTTATACAGGAAATTACTATGAGGATGAGTCGCTTGTCCGGCAGATCGTCGATTATGTTGAGGAGCAGGTCGATGAAGGAACTATTGAGCGGAGCACCATCGAGACGTCCTGGCAGCGCATCATGCAAATGAAAGAAGATCAGCTTCCGACGTCCGCGGATCAACTTGCGGATGCAGGCGATGTGCCCGATGAATTCCATCTCGGTAATTATCCCAATCCGTTCAACTCATCTACCAGGATCACCTTTGAGCTTTCCCGGCAGCAGCATGTCACACTGAACGTCTACGACATCCAGGGACGGAAAATACATCAGCTGGCCAGCGGATCACACGGTTCGGGGATGCACAGCTACGATTTTCGTGCCGACGGTCTTTCATCAGGGGTCTATCTTTACCGGCTTGAAACCGGTGACAAGCGAATCACCCGGAAGATGATGCTTTTGCAATAGCGGAAAATGATGCTTTTGCAGCAGCTGAAGATGATGCTTTTGCAATAGATGATGATTCTGCAGCAAATGATGTTTCAGCAACGGATGATGCTCTTGCAATAAGATGAAATTTTCGTATCTACTGTCTTAAAGAATTAAATCAGACAGGTAACGGAATTTTGCAAATGAGTGACGGCAAGGGTGTAGTTGCGGCAGGACACGACCTGACCATCCGGGCGGCCGGAGAAATATTGAAAAGCGGCGGAAATGCGTTTGATGCTGTTGTTGCCGGGCACCTGGCAGCTTGCGTAACCGAGCCGGTGTTGTCATCTGCCGGCGGGGGCGGTTTCCTGCTTACACAGACATCCGGCGGAAGCCAGATGCTGTACGATTTTTTCACGCAGACGCCTCTCAGGCACAGGAATCCGGAAGAAATCGAATTTTATCCGATTTCGGCGGATTTCGGGGAGACCATGCAGGAGTTTCATATCGGGATGGGCGCCTTTGCCACTCCGGGAACGGTGAAAGGCCTGTTTGCGGTGCACCGGGATCTGTGTTCGATGCCGATGAAACGGCTTGCCGAGCCTGCGATTGAAATGGCCAGGAAGGGCGTGGTCATGAATCATTTCCAGTCGTATATCATCGATATTGTCAGTCCGGTGTTCCGGGCTTCGGAGGAAGCACTTCGGGTTTACGGCAAGCCCGGGGAAAACAGGGAAAAGGGAAGTAACGGAAAACCCGGCATTGGTAGTGAGACGCATGAGGCGGTCGGGCTGAAAGATAAAGGAGCTTCTGAAAATAAGGCTAAACTGGTTGAAGAAGGTGATGTGCTCTTTCAACCCGAGCTTGCCGATTTTCTGGAAGAGTTGGCGGCTGAAGGGGATGACTTTTTCTACTGTGGCGAGGTGGCTCAGAGTATCGCCCGTCTGAGCAGAGATCTCGGGGGACAGGTAACCGCTGAGGATCTCGAAAATTATGAAGTTTTCCGGCGCCGACCGCTTGAAGTCGCTTACAGGAACAGCCGGCTGGCGATCAATCCGGCACCGAGTTCCGGCGGGACGTTAATTGCCTTTGCTCTCAAGCTTATGGAAGAGGTGGATATGGCGGGAATGCCATACGGGTCGCCGGGGCACCTGCTTCATCTTGCCAGGGTGCAGCAACTGACCGATATGGCGCGGCTGGACAGGCTTGCAGACCGGAATCTGCCTGATGCCGGTTTCCTGGATCCCGATTACCTGCGCCGCTTTCAGGATCAGATCCGGAATTATGCCCGAAAATATGGCGGAACCACACATATCAGTATTATGGACAGCGACGGGAACACGGCAGCCCTGACCACGAGCAACGGGGAGGGATGCGGCCGGATATTGCCGGGATCCGGTGTCATGCTGAACAACATGCTGGGCGAGGAGGATCTGCATCCGGACGGATTTCACAAATGGCCGGAAAATACGCGCATTACCTCCATGATGGCCCCGGCGATACTCAATCGTCCCGACGGATCGGTCATTGCGCTTGGCTCAGGAGGTTCCAACAGAATACGAACCGCAATTTTGCAGGTCCTGCTGAACATCATTGATCACGGAATGTCAGTCGAAGACGCGGTAACCAGACCGCGCATACACTGTGAGAAAGATTTTCTGTCGGTGGAATACGGATTTGACCGGGATGTGCTTGCCCGCGTCGTAAAGGAGTGGCCTGATCACAAGCTGTGGAGCGGATCGAATCTGTTTTTCGGGGGGACTCATTCCGTGATGTATGGCCCGTCCGGGTTTCACGGGGCCGGCGACCCGAGGAGAGGCGGATCGGCACGGCTGTTTTAGCAATAAATCAGATTATTTGCCGGCCGCTGTTTGCATGTTGAAAATATTATTTGACTTATGTCCGGCGACGTTTTATATTTGTCACATTACATTAAAAAACTGTAGAATCACACGACACTTTCCAACCATGACAACCACATCAACCAGCTCCAGTAACTGTATGTGTATGTGCTGTATGAAGCCTTTGATCAATGGCAGTGGTTGTTGTATGTGTTGAGTCCGTATTACAGAACGAATTTCACAAAAGCCTGCTGCCATCCCGGTTGCAGGCTTTTTTTTGTTCTGACTGACGGACATTTAGCCTGCCGCAGGTCTGACCAATGCCACATTGCCGGGGTTGCAACCCCACCCTTTTGTAATCAATTCCGTGGCAAAATCTATCCAAACCCACTTTTTTACATAGCACTCCATGCCGGAAAGTTTAGAGTATAAATCCATCTGGACCATACTGGTCATATCAGCATTATTGGTGCTGTTGCTGCAGGGACGTTACCGGACCGAGCATCTTTTTTTATCTGCATTGCTGGCACTGCTGGTTCCGGGTGTCATCAAACCATCTGATGCCATGGCCGGATTCACACATACGGTTGTCATTACGGTCGGGGCTCTTTTTGCTGTTGCTGCGGGTGTTCGGAAATCAGGGCTTTTGTCTTCGCTTGAAGACATTCTTATGAGGGAGAAAAGTGGTATTGGAGGCATGCTGTTTCGCATCATGACTACGACATCGTTCTTTTCCTCATTCCTGAACAATACACCTGTGGTAGCCATACTTACGCCACAGCTCAAGGACTGGGCGGAAAAAAGGGGAATTTCGGTTTCGAAACTGTTGATTCCGCTGTCCTATGCCGCCATTACAGGTGGTATGATCACACTGGTTGGCACGTCCACCAATCTTATCGTATCCGGGATGCTGCTGGAGCGTGGTGCGGCACCGTTTCATTTTTTCCAGCTTGTCTGGATAGCCCTTCCTGCCACTTTACTGATCATCCTTTGGTTTGCAGTTATCGGACACCGTTTTCTGCCTGACCGGCCGGCCCCGGCAGCAGCATGGCCGGCAGGCGCATCAGCGCCAAGCGGTGTCTACGCCGGAAGGAACGCAGCTCAAACGTTTGAGCCGGGTGTCAGCACGCACTGGCCCAGCGGGGTTTATGTCATGGGCGGATTCACCGCATCACATCACACGTTTTCTCCGCGAGAAACTGCCAGGCTGCCACCGCCGGAAGATGATGTGAAGGTAAAAAGCTCACCGGCAAAGGCCCGGCTGACGGCATTGATACTTGCGATGATGATAGCATTGCCGGTTTCCGGCATCCTTCCGGCTCATATTTCCGTACTGGCAGCGGCTGCTGTCATGATAACAACGGGTATCCTGCCGCTGAGGGAAGTAGCCGGTTCGGTACAGTTTTCGGTCCTGGTTGTCATAGCATCGGCCCTTGGCATCGGAGCAGCTATCGAAAACACCGGTCTTGCTGAAGGAATCGCGTCATCCGTAATCGATGTCACATCGGGTTACGGTTTTCTGTTTGTACTGTTCAGCATCTATTTGATGACCAATCTGCTTACGGAGCTGATCACCAACAATGCCGCTGCGGTACTGATGGTTCCGATCGGGATTTCGGCAGCCGCATCTCTCGGAATAGATCCGCAGGCCGTCGGTGTGATTGTGGCGGTAGCGGCATCTGCCAGCTTTTTGTCACCGGTCGGATATCAGACCAATCTGATGGTTATGAAGCCCGGCGGTTACCGGTTTACCGACTATTTCAAAGCGGGTTTGCCGGTTTCCATGATCCTCATGGCGATTACACTGACAACAGTGACACTTTTATGGATGTAATTCTGGCGGATGCATATCACGCTTCTCCCGGGAACTGCAGAGATATTTTCAATACACACACCATTTGCAACAAAATCAAATAATCAAATCGCAGTATAAATGAATACGGATTCTTTGGAAAAAGAGGTAAAAGTGAACACAAACGGTCACCGCAGCAGAAACAGGCGATCGCACCTGAACATGATCGAAGAAGAGGCGGTGTTCATCATGCGCGAGGTTGCGGCGCAATTTGAGCGTCCCGCATTGATGTTTTCGGGTGGAAAAGACTCCATCGTGATGGTGCACCTGGCGCAAAAAGCTTTTCGTCCGGCCCGCTTCCCATTCCCGCTGATACACATTGACACCGGTCATAATTTTGAAGAGACCATCCTGTTCCGGGATGAGCTGGTCGAACGGACGGATGCACGTCTGATAGTCGGAAGTGTGGAAGAGAGTATCCGGAAGGGGCGTGTCAAGGAGGAAACCGGACCGGAAGCCAGCCGGAACGCGCTTCAGACCGTTACGCTGCTCGATACATTAAAGGAGCACAATGTGGACTGCGCCCTTGGCGGCGGCCGCCGGGATGAGGAAAAAGCCAGGGCAAAAGAACGCTTTTTCTCTCACCGGGATGCATTCGGGCAATGGGATCCCAAAAATCAGCGCCCCGAGCTCTGGAGCCTGTTCAACGGCAGGAAGAATCCGGGGGAGCATTTCCGGGTATTTCCGCTGAGCAACTGGACGGAAATGGACGTCTGGCAGTATATCGCCTCGGAAAAAATCCCGATCCCATCTATCTATTTCTCACATAAACGCAGCGTATTCAACCGCCGCGGGACATGGCTTGACGATAACCGCTTCATAGAAAAATATCCGGATGAGAAAGCCGAGGAGAAAGTGGTGCGGTTCCGGACTATCGGGGATGCAACCTGCACCGGGGCGGTACTTTCGAAGGCATCCAGCATGGAAGAGATTATTGCCGAAGTGGCTGCGGCGCGGGTTACAGAGCGGGGCAACCGGCATGACGACAAACGTTCCGAGGCTGCCATGGAAGATCGCAAGAAGCTCGGATATTTCTGAAGGACGACGCTCTCAACCGACACACTCAACCGTCAAAATTAAATCTATAAAAAGACAGAAAATCTCGTGACCAGGAAATTATTCAATAACAACACAACACAAGCCTCGGTAAAGCCCGAATCCGGTGTGGACGAGGCCTGGCTCAACATGGATCTGCTCCGTTTTACCACTGCGGGAAGCGTAGATGACGGAAAAAGCACGCTGATAGGCCGGCTGCTGTATGACAGCAAATCCATTTTCGAGGATCAGTGGGAGGCGCTGGAGACAACGACCCAAAGCCGCGGCGAGGAGCGCGTCAATCTTGCGTTGCTGACCGACGGTCTCCGGGCCGAGCGGGAGCAGGGCATCACCATCGATGTGGCCTATCGCTATTTTGCAACACCGAAGCGGAAGTTCATCATCGCCGATACACCCGGACATGAACAGTATACACGCAACATGGTGACCGGGGCATCCACAGCTGACTTGGCGATTATCCTGATCGATGCCCGCAAGGGTGTGCTTACCCAAAGCCGCAGGCATGCGTTTCTTTCGTCATTGCTGCAGATTCCCCATCTGGTAGTGGCTGTAAACAAAATGGACCTGGTGGGATACAGAGAGCAGCGGTTCGATGAGATTGTCCGTGATTTCAGGGAGTTTGCTGATAATCTGGATGTGGATGATATCACGTTCATCCCGATGTCGGCTCTGAAGGGCGACAATATTGTCAACAGTACCGATGCGATGCCTTGGTATCAGGGACCGACGCTTCTGCACCACCTTGAACATGTGAACATGGGATCGCGGAAAAATTCAGAGGACTTCCGCTTTCCGGTACAGTATGTGATCCGGCCGGATCAGGATTTCCGTGGATTTGCGGGTCGTGTGGTTTCCGGAAGAATCCGGGCGGGGGAGGAGGTGGTCATCTTGCCTTCAAAGGAACAAACACGGATAACGGGAGTTGAAACAACCGACGGGCCGGGCAATGCGGCTAATACCGGTGAATCGGTGGTGCTGCAGACTGCGGATGAAATCGACATCAGCAGGGGAGACATGATTGTCCGGAAAAACAATGTCCCCGAAATTAAAACAAAATTTGAGGCTACGGTCAGCTGGATGAACAAAGCGGCGCTGGAGTCCGGCAAGCCGTATGTGCTGATGCACACATCGCGCAGTACGCAGGCGGTCATAGAAAATATCCGGTACCGCATCAATGTGGATTCGCTGCACCGTGAGGATGCGGACCGCCTGGAGCTGAATGAGATTGGCAGGGTAACCATCGAAACTTCAACGCCGCTCTTTTTTGACGCTTACAAGCTCAATAATGCCACCGGAAGTTTTATTCTGATTGACCCCGCCGACAATGTGACTGTCGGGGCAGGAATGATACGGAACACGAGCTCATCCGCACTGGATGTGCCTGAGGAGAAAAGTCCCGATGTGACCTGGGAGCCGTGGAATATTCCGCGGGTGGAACGGGAACAGCGCAATGGCCACTCTGCACATGTGATATGGCTTACGGGGGCATCCGGGGCAGGCAAAACGACCATAGCCGGGGAACTTGAGCGGCGGTTGTGGGAGCAGGGCAAGCGTACCATGCTGCTTGACGGAGACCAGGTCCGCCACGGTTTGAACCGGGATCTCGGATTTTCTCCGGCTGACCGGAAGGAAAACATCAGGAGGGTCGGTGAGGTGGCAAGACTTTTTTTTGAGCATGGCGATGTGGTTATCTGTTCATTTGTATCGCCATATCGTGCCGACCGCGATGCCGTCAGGGGGTTGCATCCCGAAGGCCGGTTCAGTGAGGTTTATGTGCATTGTGCGCCGGAAACGCTTCAGGAGCGGGATCCGAAAGGCCTGTACCGAAAAGCCAGGGAAGGCAAAATGGCATCACTGACAGGCTATGATGCCGGCCATGAGGCGCCGGAGGGCAAGCATGTGATTTCGGTGGACACCGACAGGCTGTCAGCAGAACAGGCGGTGGATCACATCCTGAAACAGACCGGAATAATCTGAGGTTGATTGCGGGCTGCAATCTGTTTGCGGTGGAAAAAAGGTTGTGGTAATAATAATTGTGAAAATGAAGGAAGGTTGTTTTACAAATCATTGCATTACGAATAAGAGAGAGTCCGAAGCCGCATCCGGACCAAAAGCGGAGACCTTATAGGACTGGGGTCTCCGCTTACATTTTTTCTAACCGCAGCCAATCCCGGAAGGTATCGCGGAGATAGCCCAGAAACCCTTTGTTTTTTCTGAGCCCCGAGCGCAACATGATCCTGCTTCCCCAGATCGATTCGGTCACATCCAGGGCTTTTTCCCGGTTTCCCTCACGAAGCAGAGTTATCGTTTCGGAATCGACCCAGTCATACCATTTTTTTTTGCGGATCTCACCGTCTGTGATGGTTTCCATGATGGCCGGGCGAATGGTCTCTGAGAGTGCCAGAAACTCCCCGTAGGCATCATCCAGCTCCTGCTGAAATCGTTCCTTCAGCCGGACGGCCAGCGCCGGCGCCAGCCCGTTGGTTGAAAATGAAACCGTCAGTTTGCCCTGACACACCACCGATCCGAAAGCCGAATTCGACAGCGGAATATTATCCATCACATTAATCAGCAAATTTCGCTTGCCGGCTTCCTGCGCCGCTTCAGCGGCAACACGGTTTGTATACTCGGCCGCCACAACAAAACCGGCACCTTCAAGATCACCAAATTTGTACTCTCTCGGCGTCCATTCAAAAGCACCATCTTCGTACCAACTCTGCATCTGGCCTGTAATTTCGGAGCTGATGACATGTACGCGGGCTCCAAAGGAAATCAGTTCGGCAGTTTTGCGCTCGGCCTCTTCATCTCCGCCCAATAGCACAACTTTATTCTCGTGCAGCCGCGTCAGAAAAACGGGGTAAAAAGACATATCAGGTCACCTTGAGTGAATACCGCATTCGGTTTTTGAGATATCCGACCAGCGGCCGGCGCGCAAATCCTCGCCCTCTTTGACCGCCCGTGTGCAGGGCCAGCAGCCGATGCTGGGATACCCCTTGTCGTGCAGCTCATTGTAAGGCAGTTCATTAATCCGGATGTAAGACCAGACCTCATCCTCCGTCCATGTGGCTAGCGGACTGACTTTGATCACTTCAAGGTTTTCATCCCATTGCAGAACGGGTGTGTTTTTGCGGGTCGGAGACTGATCGCGGCGAATTCCGGTGAACCACGCCTTTTTATCCTTCAGAAAATTTTGCAGCGGCAGTACTTTCCGGATGTGGCAGCACAAATCGGGCCGTGACTCCCACAGTTTTTCACCATGCTCTCTGGCCTGTTCTTCGAGGCTGACATTGGTTCGCACACGAAGAAGCCGGATGTCCATGCGTTCACGGATCCGGTCGATCAGATCATAGGTCTCCCCGAACAGTAGGTCGGTGTCCAGATAAAATGCGGTTGCTCCGGGTTTGACCAGTGAAAGCTGGTGCATGAGCACAATGCCGGAAGCACCGAAACCGGTCGAAAGCACGGCATCCTCGCCGTAGGTGTCGGTCGCCCATTTCATGATGCGAGCAGGGGAGGTCCCTTCAAATGAGTTGTTCAGTTTTTCTATTTCAGAGCCTGAAATCATACCAGTGCGAGGGCTGCTTGTGAGTGTTCGGGTTCAAACCACTTCAGGGTTTCGTGATGCCGCACTACATCACCTATGACGATGGTGACGGGTGGTTCCATACCGGAAGCCTTCTCGGGAATATCGGCAAGTGTGCCGGTGATGGTATCTTGCTGCCGGGTGGTACCCCATCGGATCAGAGCCACCGGTGTGCCTGCAGGCTTGCCTTCGGCGATGAGATTGCGGATAATACCGGAAAGATTTCGCATACCCATCAGGATTACCAGCGTGGAGGTGGATGCCAGGACCTGCCAGTTGTAATTACGGCTGTCAGAGTGCAGGTGTCCGCTTATGACAGTGAAGCCGGTAGCCAGATTCCGCATGGTAAGCGGGATTCCTGCATACGCGGTTGCCCCGGTCACGCTGCTGATGCCCGGTACCACTTCAAAGGGGATACCTGCTTCCGCCAGTTCGAGGCATTCTTCGCCGCCACGACCGAAAATAAAAGGATCACCGCCTTTCAGGCGCACTACGGTATTCCCCGCCTCCGCCTCACGGATCAGTGTCCGGTTGATATCAAGCTGACTGACGGACGGTTTTCCGGGATTTTTGCCGGCCCGGATGTGGCGCACATCAGCCCGGGCATGCTCCAGCAGCAGCGGGTTGACCAGGCGGTCGCTTACAATGACATCGGCCGATTGTATCATCCGCATGCCTTTCAGCGTGATGAGCTCGGGATCTCCCGGTCCGGCCCCGACCAGGAAGACCATTCCCGATGAGATGTTATGGTTCTGTTTCGACATGTTGTAAGGTTATTCAGTAAAATGTATTTCTACAGTCCTGATTGTGCTGATCTGCAAGCTTCGGTTACCGGTAGTGTTCCAAAGCAAGAGGGCGGGCCTGAAACAAAAAAGCCCGCAACCGGTATGGCAGCAGGCTTTTCAACAGAATCGATAAAAAATCTATATCACGTGACAACCGCCGCCATATTCAGGTGGATATAACAACACATACACTTCGCGGAGGAATGGTGTACGAGGTTATCCGCTTTTGATATGGTTTGAATTTCCTTTGTCAAGGTTGCTTAGGTTGCCGCTTATGATATCGTCAGTGCTGTACTGCTTTTCGTTAGTCCAATAAAAACAAAACTAACAATCGTTTTCTCCTGATGCAAGCGTTTTTTTCATTGCTTTTGACAGGGGCGTTTCAGAGTTTTAAGGTTTGGCTGGAAATTGTCTTTATGATTCATTTGCAGGCATTGGCAATTATGCAGGCACTGGCAATATTTTTCAAACATTGGCAATGGCGATTAAGACATACGGGTTTCAAGCGGCATTTTTGCCGGGATTCCCGCCGGTTCTATGACTGACGGTTTCAACAGCATATCATACTTCAATTGACCCTGGATATTACTGGTGTTTAGATCTTTTACTCATTTGCACTCTCTGCTGACAATACTGCTCATAATAATACTTGCGGGCTGCTCGGATCCCGTTTCGGACGGATATCCGGATATCCAGGCTGATGGATCCGGCACCGGTGAAAATGCCGGCAGCAACAGTGGAGATGCCGGAGAGTCAGGTGACGATGAGTCCGGGAATGATGATTCGGGAGATAACGAAGACGGGCAAAATGATGATGAGGGCGGCAGTCATCCGGGTAACGGAAACGGCAATTCCGGCGAGGATGGTGATGAAGGCGGCAGTCCCGATCCGGATTCGTTTCAACCGGCTGATATTCTGATCAACGAGTTCATGGTTCGCCAGGAAAACACCATTGCCGATCCGGATTTCAATCAGTACAGCGGCTGGATTGAGCTTCGCAACCGGGAATCCGCTCCCGTTGATCTGGGCGGCTGGATCATCGCCGGGCGTGATCCCGAATCCGGCACCAGCCGGCAGTATGCTCTGCCCGAGGGAACGGTGATTCCGCCCGATGATCTCATGCTGATCTGGACCAGCGGTGAAGGAGCGGCTGCAGAAAAATCCATTCACACTTCATTCCGTTTGCCGCAAAACGGCGGACTTGTCGGATTGTATGGCCCCGGGTGGGCCGGGAAACCGGTTGTGGATACCATATCTTACGAACATCCGGATGTAAGCTCCGATATATCCATCGGGCGCATGCATTTTAACGGTGAGTTTGACCACCCCGGCTTTGTACTTCCGATGACGGCCCCGACTCCCGGTCAGCCCAACCGGCTTGAGCAGTTGCGCATCCTTACATCCCGCAGTCTTGATATCAGCGACCCATCCGGACTGGATGTCGATCATTCCGGCAATTATTTCTGGACAATCAGCGATGATCCCGGCGGAAGCATCTACAAAATTGATCTCGAGGGGAATATCGCAGATGAGCTGGATGTGGGCGGGCATGACATGGAGGCCATCACCCAGCATCCGGAGGACCTGACCCTGTATGTCGCCGAAGAGCGGCTGCGTCAGATTGTGCAGTACGATACGCTGGGCAACGAGCTGAACCGTTTTGATGTCGATGTAGAAGTTCAGCAAGAGAATGACGGACTCGAGGGGATCACTGTCAATCCGGAGACAAACCATATTTATGTTGTGAACGAGCAGAATCCAAGGGTGCTGATTGAGCTTGACCTGTCGAGGCCGGAGAGAGAGCAGCAGGTAATGTACAAGCCCATTGACTTTCGTGCTGGTGAAGAAGCTAAGGGTCTGGACCTGTCCGGACTATTTTTCGATGACAAAGACGGGGTGCTCTGGGTGGTAAGTGATGAAGCGAGAACTGTTTTCGCACTGGATCCCGGCGGCAGGCCGCTCGCTGCTTACCATGCCGGTCGTGTGGATCTTGAAGGAATTGCGATCAACCGTGAAACAAACAGGATGTATCTGGTCAGCGATGAACGCCGGGAATTGTTTATATTCGCCTATCCGGATACCAGGCGCGACTTGTCGGCATCACCCTGAAAAGAATTATTCGCAAAGGTAAACCTGTGGAGTGGCGCCGGTTCGGTTCGCTTTTGTGATCTTCCCTCAGTTCTTAACCAAAAAAAATGAATGAACAAGGAGAGAACATAAGCTCAGGTAAACAGGCGTATGATTAAACCTGTCATGGTATTTCACTTCGTGAACTTCGGTTCATGTGACGATATAAATTCAAATATTTAAACACATGAAATGATCATGACCGGGCCGGTGCCCGGGCACACAGGATCATGATTAAACACGGTCATGGAATTGCATCTGACCATATGAATCTAAAATTTTAAACACATGAAATCTGTAATAAATGGGAATGCAACCGGCGTTTTTTGGCAGCCGGGTGCCGTTTTGATTGCTGCGATGCTGCTGTTTACTTCATGCACAGGTGCTGGGGAAGTGGCCGACGGCGACAGATCAGCTGCAGGTCATACTGATGCAGCCGGTGGCGAGGTGCTGTCACTCAGCGATGAGGATTACCGGCGTGCCGCGGCGCTTCTGAACAGTGAACTTCAGTCCAAGGTGCTGCGCAGCAATATCCGTCCCGAATGGATTGAAGATGATTATTTTTGGTACCGGACGCGAACCGATGACGGCTACCGCTTTTATCTGGTGGATGCCGAAGGTGAGGAGCGCAGGGATGCGTTTGATCACGAGCGTCTGGCCGACTCGCTGTCCTCGGTAATGGACCGAAGCGTTTCGCCCGGAGACCTGCCGTTCCGCACATTTGATTTCCGCGAGAACAGAACGGTGATCGATTTTGAGTCGGACAGCAAGCGCTGGGAGTGCGAACTTGAGGAGTATGAGTGCCGCGAATCCGAACTGCCGGTGCGTCCGGATGACAGCGTGCTTTCGCCGGACGGGAAGTGGGCGGCGTTTATTCGCGATTATAATATTTGGGTGCGTGATATGGCCAGCGGGGAGGAGCACGAACTGACTGAAGGGGGGGAGTACCGGTATGGATTCGGGACGAACTCACAGGGGTGGTTCCGGTCCGACCGACCAGTGCTGCACTGGTCGCCGGATTCCCGCAAGATAGCTACCTATCGTCTCGATGAGCGGGAGGTTTCTGAAATGCATTTGCTGGAGATGGCCGAGGACCGGCCGGTTCCGGATTCCTGGCCGTATGCCCTGCCGGGTGACTCCATCGTTCCGATGCACGAACGTGTGGTCCTCGATGTGGCTGAGCAGAACAAAGTGTGGCTGGATACCGATCCTTCGCACCAGCGCACCTCAAATTGCTGCGGGCTGGAGCGCGACGGTCAGTGGGCCGATATTATGTGGAGTGAGGATGCCTCGAAAATGGCGTTTGTGAACACATCGCGCGATTACCGCGAGGTGGATCTGTACATCGCCGACACAGAGTCGGGTGATGTGCGCCATGTATTCGGCGAGCAGGCCGGGACATTTTTCGAATCCAATCTGACCTCGCGGGGCAAGCCTAACTGGCGGGTTCTTTTTGAGCGTGATCAGTTTATCTGGTACTCAAGGCGGGATGAATGGGGACATCTTTATTTATACGATCTGGAAACCGGCGGGGAGATCGGGCAGATGACCACCGGTGACTGGAATGTGGTGGATGTGCTGCAT
The DNA here is from genome assembly GCF_017921895.1 of Natronogracilivirga saccharolytica. NCBI lineage: Bacteria > Pseudomonadati > Balneolota > Balneolia > Balneolales > Cyclonatronaceae > Natronogracilivirga > Natronogracilivirga saccharolytica. The sequence goes on along the minus strand of NZ_JAFIDN010000005.1, from coordinate 119,171 downwards.
GTAGATGAGTCCGACGCTACCGTCCATTTTACGGGTGCCGGACTTGAAGATGACCGCGACCCTTATCTGAAACATCTCTACAGCATCCATTTTTCCGGCCTGTCTGATCCCGGGGATCAGCCCGAACAGGCCATAGTCCCGGCTCCGGAACTGCTGAGTCCCGAAGATGCCAATCACGTGATTTCAGCGTCGCCGTCAGGACGGTTTTATGTGGATGAGTACTCCTCGTTCACCGAACCGTCGGTTACGGTGCTGCGTGACAAGGCCGGCTCGGAGATCATGACTGTGGAAGAGGCTGATATCGGGCCGCTGGAGGAGTCCGACTGGCGGATGCCTGAGCCGTTTCAGGTCAAAGCACGCGACGGGGAGACTGATTTATACGGTTTAAAGTACAAACCCTCGGATTTCGATCCCGATGAAAGCTATCCGGTTGTGATCAACATCTATCCCGGTCCGCAAATCGGAAGTGTTGGAACCCGCAGTTTTTCACCGGCCCGGCGCGGGCAGACACATGCACTGGCTGAACTCGGATTCATCGTAATTCAGCTTGATGCGCTGGGTACTCCGCTGCGCTCGAAGTCATTTCACACTGCCTGGTACGGAGACATGGCCGACAACGGCATTGAAGACCAGATCGCTGCTGTGCAGCAGCTTGCCGAACGTCACACCTGGTTCGATGCCGAACGGCTGGGCATGTACGGTCACTCCGGCGGCGGATATGCCACGATGAGTGCACTGCTCCGGTTTCCCGGTGTCTTTACTGCGGGTGTGGCCAGTGCGGGCAACATGGATAACCGGGGCTATACCTACTACTGGGGGGAGAAATACCAGGGTCCGCGGGTCAGGGAAAATGACCGGGATACCTTCGAGGATCAGGCCATCTGGAAAAAGGCTGGAGAACTGGAGGACCACCTTCTTCTGACCTACGGCACGATGGACGACAATGTCCATCCCAATACGACCCTGCTTCTCGTGGATGAGCTTATCAGGGAGAATAAGGACTTTGACCTGATTGTCATGCCCAACAGGAATCACGGATATGCCAACGAGGCCTATCATGTGCGCCGCACGTGGGATTACTTTGTGAGGCATCTGATGCAGGCCGAGCCGCCACGGGAATTTCCGCTGGGCAAATGAGTGTTGCACGGGTATACGGAAGCCGGCATCAGGCCTTTGCTTTACATACTCCAATAAACAGCTGACTGATGCGTTGGACAATGCTGTTAGTCATTGCAAGCAGTAATAATAAATCCAAAAATATATACTCATGAAATTAGTAGATCAGGACGGAAAAGAGCTGACAAGCAAAAATAACGAACAGGCCCAGGAACTGGAGAAGCAGCTGGCAAAACTGGCGCAAACCGTTGTCGAGCCGATCATGAACAAAATCCAGCTGTCCAACCAGCAGATCAGTCAGGAGCAGCTGATGCAGATCACCTCCATGGCGCACCAGATGATCTTCAACCGGATGATTTTCAATCTGATCCAGAAGGTGGGCATCAAGGATATGAATGAGCTGGTCAGCGAGGATGATATGGAAGAGCTGAAAACGTCATTCAGCAATCAGTTCCAGTTCACCAAGCCGCAGGATCAGGGTCAGGAACCCCCGCAGGCGTAACCCTGCAATGAACTGAATGGGAACGTTATTCCCGCCGGGTGCATTTTGTCAGAGAAATCATTGCCATGTTCTATCATCTCAAATTACCCCGGGAAACATGTTCCTGATACGAATCACGATGCTGATCTGCCTGATGTGGATGATATCACCGGCAGCATCGGCATCCAGCAACCTATCCGAAAGCGTTATGTCCAACGAAAAAAAAGCAACCTTCGGTGCCGGATGTTTCTGGTGCGTTGAAGCCGTTTTTCAGCGCGTCGAAGGCGTGAAGTCAGTTGTGTCCGGTTACTCAGGCGGGCGAAAAGATGAAGCCTCCTACCGCATCGTCAGTACTGGCGAAACCAATCATGCCGAGGTTGTCCAGATAACCTACGATCCGGAAGTCATTTCATATGATGATCTGCTGTACATCTTCTGGCGGACCCACGATCCCACCACACTGAACCGCCAGGGCGCGGATGTCGGCCCGCAGTACCGGTCAGTCGTGTTTTATCACGATGACTTTCAGCGCGAGCGTGCCGAACACTACAAAAAGAAACTGGATGAATCCGGCGTGTTCGATGATCCGATTGTAACCGAAGTTTCCGCTCTGGATGCGTTTTATGAGGCGGAGGATTATCATCAGAACTATTTCGAACGCAACCCGGATCAGGGGTACTGCCAGATGGTGATCCGTCCGAAACTGGACAAGTTCAAATCGCTTTTCGAAGACAAGCTTCGCGATGAGTACCGGCCGGAATAATACCCGGGTGCGGTGCCGGTAGGTGCCGGTCATAATTTCTTGTTATATTCATCACGTGCATCCGGTCTGCCGGGGCTGAAATAAAGCCGGCGGAGACATTCCGGACGCTGTTCATGTCAGAATGCTGACTCCATCTGCGGGAAGAAGGAAGTGGATGGAAGAATTTCGAATATAAATTTCTGGAAATATGACCAAAGGCTACAATACTATCGGACAACCGGAGCTCAGAAGCAATCCGCAGCACATATACGGGCGGAACACTCACCGGTCCGGCGTCAAAACAACATCAGCGCAATTTCTTGCATCGCTGACCCTGGTCACAGCGCTTCTCATTTCAACGGCAACTGTTGCATCCGCCCAGCTTAACCCGGAAGATGTAGCCGGTCTTAAACTGGTAAACAGCGTCGTTCTGCATGATGATGGAGAAATGCTGGCCTACACCATCACGGTTCCCCGGGAAGCGGATGAGTCTGTCGGGGGCGACTATCAGGAGCTGCGGCTGATTGACCTGTCATCCGGGGATGACATTGGCGTTGTTGAGGCACCTTCAAGCGCGGCTGCTCCGGCGTGGGTGCCCGGCCAGGACCGGCTTGCTTTCCGCATGACCGACCCGGATTATCATGATGCGCCGCAGGTCTATTCCGTCGACTTTGAAGGAGAGGACATCAAAAAGCATACTTCGGCCCCCGAAGGAGTGATGAACTTTTCGTTTTCACCGGACGGGTCGCACCTTGCCTACACCATGCGTGATGCCTGGCCGGAAGAGGTGCAGGAGCGCCGTGACCAAGGATATGATATGGATGTTTCAGGTGAAGATGAGCGTCATGTACGGTTGTGGGTAAAGGATGATGATGTATCCGAGGCGATGACTCCTGATGACATGACCGTATGGGATTTCGAGTGGGCGCCTGACAGCCGGAGGCTGGCGGTCAGAACGACCTACGGAACCGGACTGGATGACGAAATGATGTTCAGTGAAATCATGATGCTGGACATCCGTGACGGTGAGCTTGAGCTGCTGGCCGAGAGCCAGGGCAAGGTGGCCACAATGACCTGGTCGCCGGACGGATCGAAGTTTGCTTTCCTTGCGGCAAAAGCCATTAATGATCCCTTGCCGCAGCGCATTTATGTGACCAGGGTAGGGGACTACGTATCGGATGATATCACTCCTGAGGATTACGAGGGCACTCCGGAATGGCTGGTCTGGAAAGATGATCAGACCCTGCGGTTTGTGGCACTTGAGGGGACAAAAACCGGGCTTCGCGAAATCCCTGTATCCGGAGGTGAAGCTGAACTTCTCATGGGCGGTGATCTGGAAATATTCCGCTCCGCAAGCTTTGATTCATCACACGAACTGTTTGCTGCTCCTGTTGACCGCAGGGACCATCCGCCCGAAGTGTATCTCGGCAATTTGCGTGACGGTGAGTGGGAGCGTCTGACCTACAACAACGATTTTCTGGATGGTGTGACACTGGGCCGCCAGGAGACGATTTCATGGTACGGACCTGACGGGCTTGATATCGAAGGTGTGGTAACGTATCCGCAGGATTTTGAAGAAGACGGCGCCTATCCGCTTGCAATCCTGCCTCATGGCGGACCGGAAGGTACAAGCATCGACGGATGGAACACCCGTCCGCTGTATCCGGCCCAGGTGCTGGCTACGAACGGGTATGTGGTACTCAAGCCGAATTACCGCGGAAGCGGCGGAAGGGGCTCATGGTTTACCATGGCGAATCATCGTGATCTCGGGGGCCGTGAGTTCAAGGATGTTATCAAGGGGATTGACTACCTGGCCTATGAAGGTGCTATCGATCCCGGCAAAGTGGGAATTTCCGGCACTTCGTACGGCGGATACTTTTCGGCATGGGCGGGTACGCGCTATTCAGACCGTTTTGCCGCAGCGATTACCTTCGCCGGCCTGTCCAACTGGATTTCGTTTATGGGTACCACAGACATTCCGCACGAAATGTCTATAACACACTGGGATCTTTGGTGGTTTGAAAACGAGGGCATCAACTGGGACCGCTCGCCGGTTGCACATATCAGAGGTGCAGACACCCCGATTCTGGTGGCTCACGGATCAGCCGATGACCGCGTGCATCCCGAACAGTCCATTCAGCTTCATCAGTTTCTGGAGCTCAATGAAATAACTACGCAGCTCGTGATGTATCCGCGTCAGCCTCATGGCCTGACCGAGCGTGCGCATCGTATTGACTTCATGGAGCGCGTTCTGGACTGGTTTGACCGGTATGTGAAGGATTAAGCGAATACCGGGCTGCGCCGGCATATCTGTGTGAAGTGTGCGCAGGGTGAAAAGTGCAGAGTGCCGGATGCCGGACGCCGGCATCCGGTTGCTGTTTTGCTGATTACAAGTATACTAAGCAGGTCTTCTGATTACCGGTAATAGTTATTTGCCGGTATTCTCATCGGCCTGCCGCACGTTCAGGCGGGCCTTGATCCCTTCCTGGTTTAATTTGATTTTCAGCGTTTTTTTGATGTTTCTTTCAACTTCATCGACTACTCTGCGCTCCACTTCTTCCCGGACATTCTCTTCCCGAACCAAATACCTGGCAAGAAAAGCGGATATCCTGCCTTTCCGCTTTTTTATGATCTCAAGTATGTTCTGGATGTCAATATCGATGATGATGCGTTTCATAAGGTCTGATTCATCAGAGTCCTGCCGGGCTGCCGTCTCGCCGCGGGTCGGAGACGCCGATCATGGTACCATCCTCAAGGACGCGTATCATCTGGACTCCGCCGAAGTACATGTTCATGGGGTAGTTTGACGGTGCAATGACATATCCGCGCTCATTCAGGGTTTTGAGTGCTTCTGCTGAAAATCCGCGCTCGAGGCGGACGCGACGGTTGTTGGGAACGGGAAATACTCTCGGCATGCGGATGGCATCTGCCGGATGCAGATCATACATCAGTGTGTGGACGATCATCGAGACTACGGCTGGTGGAATACGTCCGGATCCCGGAGAACCGGCGACAAGTTCGACCTTGTTGCCACTGAGCACGATGGTTGGAGCGGTGCTGGAGTGAGCGGTACGGTTGGGTCCGCGGATGCTGCCGTAGCTGCCTCCGAAATTGGTCGCTGCCGAGTTGTAGAAAATGCCGTCAGAAAACACACCTGACCCAAAATACAATCCGAGTGTATTTGTCATGGATACCGCATTGCCTTTGCTGTCGACTACAGATATATGTGTGGTCTGCTGGTCGTCGTCCTCCTCCTCAGCATACTCAAGGTACTCAGAGGGGATGTGCTGCCTGAGCGAGTCCTCATCCTGCTTTTCAATATTCAGCGGCAGCCGGAAATAGCCATCGCCGGTACACGCTGAAGGGGCTGTGTAGCGTTCCGTTGCGGTCCAGGGATTTCCGGCATGCATGGTATCGGGAACATCTCCGCCCATAGCGCCGGCGCGCAGTGACGCATATTCATCGCTGATCATGCCCGCAACAGGAAGGTCTACGTAAGAAGGATCCCCGTGCCACTTTGTGCGGTCTGCCATGGCAATGCGGATGGCATCCACGAGGGCTCCGAGAGCCTCTCCATCAGCAACCGGATGATCCATATGGTGAATGCCGCTTCGCTCCAGCAGTTTCAGTGCCAGTATGACTTCGTGTCCGGCAAGTGACGGGGGAGATGTCAGAATGCGCCTTCCGTCCCACTCCTCGCAAAGTGCGCCGCGCCAATTCGCACTGTAATTTTCGAAGTCTTCAAGTGTCAGCACACTGTTTCCTTCGGAAAGGGTTTCAATGGTGCGTTCGGCAACCTCGCCGCTGTAAAAACCGTCGCGGCCATCTGTTGCAATTTTACGCAGCACTTCGGCCAGCTGCGGCTGGACCAGCCGGTCACCGGCACGCAGCGGCTCACCGTCAGGATAGAACACGGCTTTGGCTTCTTCGTCATGAGTGAATCTGTCGGAGTAGTTTTCGAAAATATGTGCCAGCAGGTGGTGCACGGTAAAACCTTCCTCTGCAAGTTCTATGGCTGGTGCCAAAACCGCCTGGCGCTCCAGATTGCCGTATTTTTCAAGCGCCTGAAGCAGACCGTCCACCATGCCGGGGATGGCTACGCCGCGTTCGCGGGTACGAAGTGAGTCGGGATCAATGTCGAGTGCATAATCGGGATCTTCTCCCAGTGCGGCATAAAAATCCAGATAGTCGGCCCGGCCCTTTTCGTGGCTCCAGAACGTCATGGCACCGCTGCCGCCGAGTCCGGACATATTGGGTTCCAGCACGGCGATGGCAAATGCCGCGGCGACGGCTGCGTCAACGGCATTTCCGCCTTTTTCAAGCATTTCCCTGCCGGCTTTGCTTCCAAGAGGATGTGCGGTGACAACCATGCCGTCTGAACTCATAGCCTCGCGGTAAAAAGTGGGGGCATCAACTTCAGAAAACCGGGGCTTTTCAGGTTCGATAACCGGTTCGGCAGTCCTGCATGCACTGATCAGTGCGATAAGAGCAATAACGGTAATAAGTTTCTTCATGTGTTTAAAATTTATGATTCTGACGTCTCATGAACCGAAGGTCACGAAGTGAAATACCCATGCTGGCAATAATCATGCTTCTGTGTGACGGTAAGCCGCCATGGGTATTCATAGAATTAATTGCGGTAAAAGGAAAGTTAATTGAAAGAAGGACCTGTAAAAAATGACAAGACCATGAAAGATATAAAAACCATTCCATATTTCAAGATTGGCGCAATGCGTTCAGCGGCCTGCGCTGTTGTCCGGTTTTGCTTCCATTTCGGTCTCATTGCCGGTCTTATTACGATTTTCAGGGTCCCGGGCAGTTTCCGAGCGGTCATCAGAAGGAATGTTATCGTCAAGCTCGTACCTTGATCCGACGGAAGCAGGAAGTGTTTTGCTTGATCTGGCACCGAGGTCACGCATACGTTCCGCCTGGCGGATCAGATTTCCGCGGCCATCCTGAAGTTTGTTCATGGCTCCGTCATAGCTTTTCCGGGTCTGATCGAGCCGTTTGCCAAGGTCCACCAGGTCTTCGGCGAAGCCGACAAATTTGTCATAAAGCTTGCCTCCGGCATCGGCGATTTCAACCGCATTCTGGTTTTGATGTTCCTGTTTCCAGATGTTGGAGATGGTTGCGAGTGTAGCCAGCAGAGTGGTAGGGGAAACCAGCACAATATTCTTGTCGAAGGCGTCATTGTAGAGTTCGCTGTCGTGTTCAATAGCCAGACCGAAAGCCGGCTCAACCGGCATGAACATCAGCACAAAATCGGGGCTGTTGATGCCGTAGATATTCTGATAGTTTTTTTCGCTGAGCTCCTTGATATGTTTTCGCACAGAGCGGATGTGGTCTTTGATATGCATGGCGCGGTCTTCCTGCTCTTCGGCCGAAACATATTTTTCATAGGCAATCAGGGAGACTTTTGAGTCGATGACCAGGTGCTTTTCATCGGGAAGATGAATGATCACATCCGGCTGCTTGCGCCGCCCGTCATCGGTGAACGAGGGCTGGACGACATATTCACGATCTTTGCGAAGACCGGATTTTTCAAGTATGCGTTCCAGAATCATCTCCCCCCAGGATCCCTGTGATTTGGATTCGCCTTTGAGGGCACGTGTCAGGTTTCCCGCTTCCCGGGTCATCTTGTTGTTGAGTTCACTCAGCTGCGAGATCTGCTCTTTGAGCGAGATGCGGTCGCGCACATCCTCCTTGTAGGTTTCTTCCACTCTCTTTTCAAACGTTTTAATTTTTTCTCCCAGCGGATTGAGAAGCTGCTCAATGTTCACCTTGTTTTGTTCGCTGAACTTTTTACTCTTCTCCTCCATGATCTCATCGGCCAGCACCTTGAACTGGTCGCGGAAGCCGGTCTGAATCTCTTCAATCTCTTTTTTAAATGAACTGAGTTTTTCCTCCAGGTGGCGATTTGTCGTCCGGGTTTCGGTAAGGCTGGAATTCAGGTCCCGGTTTTGCTCCATCAGACCGGAGCGCTCCTTTTCCAGGGATTCCAGCTGCTGCAGAAGGTTGTTGTTTCGTTCGCGCAGGGTAATGGTCTCTGTTTGCAGCTGATTCTGTTCCTGGGAAAGGCTTTCGATACGCTCACGCAGTCTGGCAGATTCGCCCCGGAGATAAAAAAACATCAGCAGCGAACCTGCAGCCAGTCCCAGCAGCAGCATCAGAAGTGAAATAAGATCAATCATGGTATATTCAAGGATGTGTTCGGATGAGAAAAAGGAATGCGGCTACGCAGTGCGATCTTGTCAGGCCACGCTCATGATATGAAAATAAGGGGAAAGGTACGGAAAATCACACTTCGTGTCCTGACAAACAGGTTATGGATACGCAAAAATAAGAGCAATTCCGCAGAAAGCGGACACATTTTCCGCAGGCGCCATTTCTGGTGCATAACCCGCCAGCCTTCGTAATGTTCGGACAAGCCTTACCTTTTCGGGTCGAGCTTGTGCTTTTTCTTGTAGTTCACGTAACGGGCGCCATAAATCCGGATCATCTGTTCATCCCGGAACTTGATGGCCAGTTTCAATTTGGCTTTATAGTTTTTTTTGAACTCTCTTTTTGATTTGGCTTTGGGGATATAAAATGATTTGTTTTTATGGATCCCTTTTTCGGGAGAGTAGGAGACCTGAAATACGTGTTCTTCATACATTTCGCCGTTTCTGACCTTGGATTTGACGCAGTAGCTGATGCCGGGATAGCCGATATTGCTTTTTTTCCCGAGATGCATGGCACGGTCGAAGTTTTTTGCAAAACCCTCCCACTCTTTCAGGTTTTTGTCACGGAACGCTTTGGCTGACAGCAATGCCTCATCCTTCCCGTTGAATTTTCCGTCACTAAAAAAGCGGCTGATCTTTTTCCCGTCCCGCCGAATCCGGACAAACCAGCCAAAGGTGTTTTTTGAGGGCTGGTCAATCCGGCTGATGTTTTTCAGATCATCAGACATTTCATAGTTCTCCGATATGGTGAAAATGGAAAGCTTTCGCTTTTGGAACAGTGTTGCCGAGCTTATGACTGGATTATGTGTACCCTTCCGGCAGAACCGTATCTTTTCAGAGCACGACGCTCCGCTGGAGAAATGAGTTTTTAATAACCAATTAATTATAGGTCAATTATGTGTAATTGTCCAGCAGAGCTGAAGATATTTTTTACCAACGTTTACAACTGTGTCTGCGTGAAATGCGTATAAGGCCTGCACAGACAAGCTGCAACCATTAATTGGCGGACAATGTGTTGCAAGTCACTGCCTCAGTTCATGTTTTTTAGCGGAATAGCAATTCTTTTGTATATTCTCCAAAGAAAGAGGATGGCGTTTTCCCGACATTCTAATACTAAAATGACCGGACCCTGTTATGAAACTAGTCACATCACTTGAAGAAGTACTGGATCAAATCTGGAGAAATCTGTCCGAAGCGGTTGGAAAAAAAGGACATCCGTTCCGCTATCCCGTTATCAGTACCATTTCGCGGGACAAGCCGCTGCAGCGGACGGTCGTATTGCGGAGTTTGTTTGTGACCGGCCGTACCCTGCTTTTCCACACGGACAACAGATCGAGGAAGGTATCCGATCTGCGTGTGAACCCGCGGCTGAGCTGGCTGTTTTACGACGATTCCAGGCGGGTGCAGCTCCATTTTGAATCACGGTGCGAACTTCACGAACCCGGTTCCGAGCTCTATGAAAATGAGTGGAATAAACTGGTGCCCGGGGAGCGGAGAATTTACTGTGTGAAACACGCTCCGGGTACACCGATTGTCAAACCTCATCAGGCCTGGCCCGAAGATATTTTGAATTCGCCGCTCAATGAGGATGATGTGGCAGCGGGAAAAGAAAACTTTTGTGTGATAACAGCCGAGCTGACAAAGCTGGACTGGCTGCAGCTGCATCCGGAAGGAGAACACCGTGCGCTTTTTCACTGGAAAGATGATGAATGGAAGGGCAGCTGGGTCTGTCCGTGAGAAATGGTGAACCTCCCGGATTCAGGGGTTTATATCAGGCGGGTCCAGGTAGGCGATAGTTGCGCCCCAGCTTCCGCAGCCGTGTCCGCCAAGATGATACCGGTTTACCCAGGGCAATGACTCAAGCACGGAATGCACAATTCTTCGCAGGGTGCCGGTTCCTTTTCCATGGATGATTCGCACGGTCAGTATGCCCTTTTCACGACATGCGCGTAGGTATTCGGGAACCAGGTCGTGTACCTCGGAAGGGGGGAACACGTGGAGGTCCAGCACCCCGTTGATCGGGTATTCCACTGCGTCGTCAGAATGCCATTCCTCATCAGCCATAATCAGATCACCGTCATAATTTCATTGCGGGGTCTTCGTCTGAGATCCGGGACCTTTGTATTTTCAGCCGGGTATCCGACAGGAAACAGAACGGTCGGCACTTCATTACCCGGCCGTTTGAGAATCTGGTTCAGGAAGCGCATCGGGCTGGGGGTGTGGGGAAGTGCAACGAGTCCGGAGTAGTGCAGCGCTGTAATGAGCATGCCGGTGGCGATTCCGACCGACTCATTTACATAATAGTTTTTTTTGCGTACTTGATTTTCCAGGCGATAGGATTCTTTGAAAACGGTGATAAGCACCGGCGCATGTTCCAGAAACGGTTTTTCAAAATTGGTTTCGAGCCTGGAGATATCCTTTTTCATCTCTTCGGAGTAGCGCATTTCATAATTGGTGCGCTCTTCTTTCTCGGCAGCAAGGCGGATCTGTCTTTTTATTTCCGGATTTTTAACAACTACGAAGTGCCACGGCTGCATATGTGCACCGGAAGGGGCTGTGCCGGCGGCTTCGATGCAGTTGTAAATAACTTCATCCGGAACCGGTTCACTGGAAAACTCGCGAACGGTTCGTCTTTTTTTCATGAGTTCCAGAAATGACCCGGACCGGTCAATCAGTTCTTGTGTATCAGGTTTGTGATAATTCAGCGGAGAAAACGATACCTTGTCAGTCATACTATTGATGCGTAAATGATGTTAATTACAGTCCGGAAGTGCCGGCTGTAACTTCGAAATGGTTATAGAATTAAGTGTGTTGTTGCCTATCTTTGAAGTCAGGCAATGCCTCCGGAATGTCATGGCTATGTAAAAGTAACTATTATGAGAACATTTCACTATGATTTTCCGCAAGGAACTGCGTTGTAGTCACTGCTTTTGCAAAAGATCGAAGTATACATGAATATATTACCACAGGAACTCAGCTTTTTGTTCCAGAAAAGGTCCACGCGCACCAACTTCAAACGGCTGCTTTTCTTTATATCCGTTCTGATAGGGGTGATCCTTCTGTTTTCGGTGCTTTTCCAGCTGCTGAGCCGCTACGAAGGCCAGGAGCACAGTTTTCTGTCCGGTCTTTACTGGACCCTGGTTACCATGTCAACACTGGGTTTCGGTGATATCGTTTTCTATTCTGATATCGGCCGGGTGTTTTCTTCGGTCGTGCTGGTTACCGGAGTTGTATTTCTGCTTGTCATGCTGCCGTTCACCTTCATCCAGTTTTTTTATGCTCCGTGGCTGGAGGCACAGGCCCAGGCGCGCGCCCCCCGGAAACTGCCGCCCGATACAAGCGATCATATCATCATCACGAAGTACAACAGCGTGGCTGTTGCCCTGATTGAGAAAATCAAGCCTTTCGGCTATGAGTACTGGATCGTCATATCCGACCTTAATGAAGCGCTCGAAGTCAGTGATATCGGCTACAATGTAGTTCACGGAAGTGTGGATGACCCCGACACATGGCGGCGGATGGCTGTGGAGCAGGCTGCCATGGTGGTGGCCAATGACAATGAAAGGGTGAACACCAATGTCGCTTTTACCATCCGGGAGCTGACCAAATCGGTGCCGGTGGTATCGTTTACGAACATCGATGAGGCAGTGGATATCCTGAAGCTGGCCGGCAGCAACCTGGTTCTCAATCTTTCCGAAATGATGGGACAGTCACTGGTCCGGCGGGTTGTGGGCGGAAGTGCGCGCGTTCATATCATCGGCCGTTTTCAGGAGCTGGTAGTGGCGGAAGCACCGGCAATGCAGACACCGCTGGTCGGCAAGACACTGGCCGAATCCAGGCTTCGGGAACTGACAGGCGTCAACATCGTCGGAGTCTGGGAACGGGGAACGTTTCGCAATGCCACCTCGGATACCCGAATCTATGAGCACAGCATTCTTGTTGTGGTCGGGACCGTCTCCAACCTCCGGAATTATGATGAGCTGATGGGGATTTATCATGCCACCGATGCCCCGGTCATCGTGCTCGGCGGCGGAAGGGTCGGCGAGGTGGTCGGACGTGCTCTCAAGGAGCGGCAGATACCGTTCAAAATTGTGGAACGCGGCGGGCATCTCACCAAGTTTCAGGACGTTCAGGTCGTGGGTGATGCCGCCGATTTCAATGTATTGAAGGATGCCGGTATTGAAAAAGCGCACACCGTAATCATCACCCCGAACAAGGATGATACCAATATCTATCTGACACTTTACTGCAGGAGGCTCCGGCCGGATCTTCAGATCATTTCACGTGCCACTCTGGATCGCAATCTTCACACACTCCGCCGTGCCGGTGCCGATTTCACCCTGTCCTATTCTACTATGGGTGCCAATGCCATTTTCAACTATCTCCAGCGCGGGGAGGTGGTTATGCTGGCCGAGGGACTGAACATATTCAAGGTCGATATGCCGAAAAAACTGTGCGGCAAACGCATCAATGATCTGGACGTGCGGAACAAAACCGGGTGCACTATCGTGGGCGTGGAAAAAGAGGGCAGGGTGATTCTGCAGCCCGATCCCGAACTGAATCTTAAAAATACCCAGAAGTTAATACTGATGGGCACACTCGAGTCCGAAAAGAAATTCTGGAAAGCATACGGTGACGGCAAGCCGACAGAAGGAAGAAAAAAGCTTTTCAGGAAACGAATCAGGTAACATCACTATGGTGACAGAAAAAAAAGGAAGCATACCCGCAGCAATTTTTGCGGTCGTGGTCATGATATCCGGAATTCAGCCGGCATTGAGCACGGCAGCAGGACAGGGAAGGGCGATGGAAGTCGAGGACATCATGACATTCCGGCAGTTTCATGATCCCGCCATATCAAAACAGGGTTCTTTCATTGTTTTTGAAGCGGCACCTGACCGGGGTGACGGAAAAGTTCAGCTCAAGGATGATTCGGGAGCAGAACGGATCACCCTGAACCGCGGCACAAAGCCCGCTATCAGCAATGATGAACGATGGATAATGTCATATATCCACAGACCGTACCGTGACCGGATGCGTGAGCCTGGCGATCCCGACAGCCTGGTTGCTCTCCGCACCGACGCATCCGACACACTCTCGTTCGGAGAGGTTTCGCGTGCCGGATTTACCAAAGACAGCAGCTGGCTGATCGTGTTGCATGAACCGGAGGATGACCGGCAGGATGGAGAGCGTACCGGTCAGGGCGGCGAGCTTGCAGTCTATTCACTGGCGGATGGATCTTCGGGTGATGATCATAACCGCAAACAGTTCCGGGCCGGACAGGTGCGGGATTTTACCGTTGACAGCCTGAGCACCAACCTGGTTTACGCCGTAACCGACAGTACGGGAGAAGAGAACGGACTATATCGCGTGGATTTGCTGGCCGAAACGCTTGAAGCAGAGCGAATTCACCGCCGCATGCATGCGGTCTATGACGGGTTTTCCTGGCACAACCCGGGCCGGAAGCTGGCCTTTCTGCACAGCCGCGAGGATTCTCTGGGCAATCCTCTTCCCGCATCCCTGCACATTATGAACGGAGACAACGGGGAGGTCCGGACTGCGGTGGCATCAGATTATTATGATGATGAACGCGTGCTGCCGCTTCATGGTGAGCTTACATGGTCCGATGATGGCGATCGGCTGTTCTTCGGATGGAAGCCGTTGAAGAAGTACCGCCTCGGGCTGTATAAAGAGGAGGAAGAAAACGTCACGGTGGCCGACCGGGATACCATTCTGGCCGATGCGGAAGTTGACGTCTGGCATGGAGATGATCCGCTGATCAAGACCCATGAGAAGAACACCTGGGAGCAGCGCAGAACCCATACGTATTTGTCGGTCCTGCATGTAGACAGCCGCAGGGTTGTTGACCTGGCTGATGAGCAGGTGCCATACGTTTCGCCTGCAGATAATCCGCGCTATGTGCTTGGACGCAATCCGCGTCCGTATAAAAGAAAAATCACGTGGGACGGCCGCTACAACGATTATTACCTGATAGATCTTCAGGACGGCAGCAGGAATGAGATAGTGGACCGGCTCAGGGCGACTACCGTTTCCCTTTCGCCGCAGGGGCGGTATGTGGTGTTTTATGAAGCGGAAAACTGGCACTTGTATGACGGTGACAGGAATATCATCCGCAACCTGACAGAGACGCTGGATGTCCCTTTCGCCAATGAAGATCATGACTATCCGTTTCCTGCTCCGGGTTACGGTATGGCCGGATGGGTTGAGGGCGACCGGGCTGTACTGATATATGACAAGTATGATATCTGGCAGATCGATACGCGGTCAGGCGAGGCGCGTAATCTCACCGGCGGTGGCGGACGGGAAACGGAAAGGCAGTTCAGGGTGGTTGAGACCGATCCGGACAAGGATTATTTCGGCCGGGATGAGCGGCTGCTTGTTCGCGGGTTTGGCGAAAAGGACAAAACCTACGGATTTTACGGAATCCGCGTCGGAAGGGAGGGGTATGAGCGGTATGCAGAGGGGCCGCACCGCTACCGGTTCGTGGATGCATCGGAATCCGGTGACCGCATATTGTACACCCGTGAAAGCTACAGGGAGTTTCCTGATCTGCACATTGCCGATGACCGGATACGAGACTCACGCAAACTGACCGATCTGAATCCGCAGACAGAGGAGTTTGACTGGGGTGAAGCCCGGCTGGTCAGCTGGCGCGATATGGATGGTGAAAAGCTGGACGGGGTGCTGATTACGCCGGAGGGTCATCAGAAGGGTGAGAAACTGCCGGTACTGGTCTATTTTTATGAACAGTTTTCCCAGCGGCTGCACCATTTCAACGAACAGGTGATAAATCACCGGCCCGGTTTTCCGTTTTATGTGAGCAACGGGTATGCCGTTTTTTTGCCTGACGTACGATATGACATCGGCATTCCGGGGTATTCGGCTACGCGGTCAATTGTTCCGGGTGTAAACAAGCTGATCGATATGGGTGTGGCTGATCCGGATGCGATCGGCCTTCACGGGCATTCATGGAGCGGATATCAGGCAGCCCATATGGTGACCCAGACGAATATCTTTTCTGCTGTGATTGCCGGGGCTCCGGTGTCAAACATGACCAGTGCGTACAGTGGCATACGCTGGGGAACCGGGCTGGCGCGGCAGTTTCAGTATGAACAGACCCAAAGCCGTATTGGCGGAAGTCTGTGGGACAAGCGCGAGCGGTACATCGAAAATTCGCCGGTATTCTTTGCCGACCGGGTGGAAACACCCATGCTTATCATGTTCGGAGATGAAGATGAGGCCGTACCGTGGGAACAGGGAATAGAGCTATACCTGGCCATGCGCAGGCTGCAGAAAGATGTGATTTTTTTGCAGTATCGGGGAGAGCCGCATCATCCTCAGGAGTATGCCAACAAGCTTGACTACTTCCTGCGGATGAAGGAGTATCTGGATCACTATCTGAAGGGGAAGCCGGCACCGGACTGGATCCGGTACGGCATTCCCTATGATGGCAACTGATGACGGCGGGTCAGGACATCGGAACCCAGGAATTGCACCATCCGCCGGGGTGAACCGGTCCGGCAAACAGGGTGCATCCACCGCACTCCGGACCGTGCTGGTCATCCACCCAGTATTCACAATTGTCACAACGCTCGTCGGGGTTTGGTGTTTCGGCCACGTATTCCAGCGTTTCACGAAGTTCAATATCAGATTCGCTGAGTCCGGAAAGATCGGCGCAGGGATCATCGGCAACTTCCTCACCATTTCCATTGCCGCAGCCTTTCAGGAATACTCCGCCACCGGCGCCGGCCAGTCCGAGCATGGAAATTTTGCCGAGAAATGCTTTTCTGCTGATGTTGTTTTGTTCACTCATAATTGCAAAGATCAGATTTTGGACAGGATTTGAATTGATGGTTGTACAATCAGAGCAATAGAATTTCTTCAGTTATTATCAGTTGTTTTTATTGCTCCGGTGTTTCTGAAAAGTACAACGATACGAATTTATGCATAAAGCAGGACACCTGCCAGTAATATTGCCAAACTGAATATTAACAGCGTTAACCGAAAGCGGGTTGAAAAAAAGACAGGCCTGATCAGAAAGCCGTAACTCCATGAGTGGCGCGTCAGCCATTCATGGTATTCGTTGCGGTGCAATGCGCCGAGGGCTATGGTGACGTGGCCGTGAAGGATGGTCAGTGTGAACGGAAATGAAAAAGTGAATGTGCCGGGATAGAGCATTACCCCGGGGAACTCAAACCACAGGCCCATAAACAGATACGGCCAGGCAAACAGGATAAACAGGGGAGGAGTCAGAACAATATTAATCCAGGAAATTCTCCGGAAATTTCTCTCACTTAATTCAGCCTGGTTCATGTAAAACCTCGAAACACATGTTATGTGAAAGAAAAAATCCGGAAAAAATCCCGGAAAGTACAGCTGTTTTATCAATATTCGATCATGGCCGCTTCTTCGAGCGCATCCAGACGGGCCTGTTCAAACTCGTCACCGGGAACCCATTGACGCATATCATCGTCATTGGCAATTCTCAGCCCGAGCCGGTACATCAGTTTTGTATCCTCCACCGCACCGGACAGATCCCACCAGTCGTGGATCCGGTCATGGACCGTATGGTAGATTTTTGAACGGTATTCATCCACCTGTTCATTGTAGTCATCGGGTTTGCCGACAAAGTCACTTCCGGGGTTTGGGAACAGTGAGGGGATACCCTGGCGGGCGAAGGAGAAGTGGTCGGACCGGTAATAAAGCCCCTGTTCGGGACGCGGATCCGGTTTGACGGTTCGGCCAAGCAATTCAGCCTCTTGCTGAAGTATATCATCAATATCAGAGCGTCCGTAACCGATGGCAACAATGTCCCTTGTTTCTCCGAAGATATTGGTGGCATCAAGATTGATGTTGGCCGAGATTTTTCCGGCATGGATCGGCGGATTTTCGGCGAAATAGCCGGAACCCAGCAGTCCGGACTCTTCTGCCGTGACCGTCACAAAGTAGAGTGTCCGGCGGATATCTTCGGGTTCCTGTGAATACAGACGGGCGAGGTTGATTACTTTGCTGACGCCGCTGGCGTTGTCCCAGGCACCGTTGAAAATGGAGTCGCCATCCACCGGATCGCCATAACCCAGATGGTCATGATGTGCTGAAAACACGACGGCTTCATCGGCCAGCTCAGGGTCGGAGCCGGGAAGTTTGGCAACGACATTCTGCCCTTCGATTTCCCTGTAATAGGCTGAAAGGTCAATATCAAGTGTGACGCCTTCAAGCGTGACGGGTTCAAACTCCGTGCTTTCTGCAGCTTCGAGCATGTCATCGAGCTCCAGGCCGGCCATTTCGAAGAGTTGTTTACTCTGATCGTGTGTAAGCCATCCTTCAAACTCGGTATCGTGGCCGGTTTCGTCATAGACAAAAAAGCGCTCCAGGCTCCAGCTGTTGCGTACCACATCCCAGCCGTATCCGGCGGTTTCATCGGTGTGAATGATGAGGGCCCCGAGGGCGCCTTTTTCAATGGCCTGCTCATATTTGTAGGTCCAGCGGCCGTAATAGAGGCGGTTGCCTCCATCGAAGCGATCCTCATAGGTGACCGGATTGTAATTTTTAAATACGAGTATCTTGCCTTCGACATCCTGTCCTTTGAAATCGTCCCACTCTTCTTCGGGGGCTTCGATGCCGTATCCGACGTAGACCAGTTCGGCATTCCGGATGGAAACCGATTCCTGAACATGTGCCGGCCAGGCCATGAAATCATCCTGGTACTCAAGGTCTGCAGTTTCATTCGCCGAGCTGAAGGAGAGTTCGGCAAGGTCGGTGTCCTGACCCATAAGCGGGACATCCTGGAAGAAAGATCCGTCCGGAATTCCGGGCTCAAGGCCAATTTCCTCAAACTGTTCGGAGATATAGGAGACGGTCATTTCTTCATAAATGGTGCCGGGGGTGCGGCCGCCGAACTCATCAGCAGCCAGGACTTCCACGTGTTCCATAAGGTGGTCTTCCGTCAGTTCGGCGGGAATAACCCCGTTTTCTTCCGGAACAGAGCAGGCGGTGGTCATAAGCAGCAGTGCTGCAAGGATAATTTGCGGTATTTTTTTCATTGTTTGATGCTGTGTTAAAGATTGTAAATAGTAATGATGAATTTTTTGGTTCATGGTAAAGTGTCTGTGATGGTCGGGATTGCTTATGGCAGGTATTTATGGGTTCAGATCCGGCTGGCAATCAGCATTTCAATGTCGCGGTAAGGCATATCGAAAAGCTGGGCCAGGGATTTTTTGGTCAGCTGGTTTTTGTAGACATAGGTGCCGTTGCGCAGGCTGACGTTGGTCCAGAGTGCTTCGCGGATGCCCCCGGCGTCGCCGATATCCAGAAGAAAAGGTACCAGCAGATTGTTGAGGGCTGTTGTTGATGTGCGTGCTGCATTTGACGGGATGTTAGGCACGCAATAGTGTACCACGCCGCTGTCGACAAAAACCGGGTTGGAGTGGGAGGTGGTTTTGCTTGTCTCGATGCAACCGCCCTGGTCGATGACGGCATCGACAATGACGCTGCCGTCTTTCATACTTTCGACCATTTGCCGGGTAACCCAGCACGGGGCACGGTGGCCTTCGACCATGGCCGCGCCAATAACCACATCGGCTACTTTCAGCGCCGAAGAAATGAACTGATGGGTAGCCATGGCAGTGATGACCCTGCGGTCGAGGGAGTTTTCGAGATGGCGCAGCCGGGCGAGATCCGTATCCATCACAAACACCTGTGCTCCGTATCCGAGGGCCGTCCGGGCGGCGTATTCCGAAATAATACCTGCACCGAGTATAACCACCGTTGAGGGCGGGACGCCGGAGATGCCGCCAAGTATGATGCCCTGTCCCTGCTGGTTGTTTTCCAGGTAGTGTGCAGCGATCTGAACGGACATCGAACCGGTAATTTCATGCATCATCCGCACGATGGGAAAACTGTTGTCCGGGGATTTGATAAATTCAAAACCGATAGCGGTGACGTTTTTGCGGATGAGTTCTTTGAGATACTTGTCCGTTGTATCGCCCAGATGGAGGGCGGAAATGACCGTTTGGTCGGGCTGCAGAAGTTCATATTCGCTTTTGGCCGGCGGGGCGACCTTGAGGATGATCTCGGAATTCTTGTACAGTTCTTCGGTGGTCCAGGCCACCGAGGCTCCGGCTTCCGAAAATTCATGGTCGGGAAAACCGGCATCTTCCCCGGCACCGGCTTCTACAAAAATCTCGTGTCCGGCCGATACCAGATCGGACACACCACCGGGAGTGACGGAAAGGCGGCGTTCATCGTTGGATCGTTCCCTGGGCAGTCCTATCTTCATGCTGACCCGGGATCCGGTCTGCTCCTCGGGTTTTTCCAGGGTTTTCAGGCCAAACTGATGCGCCACCTGATAGGGATTCATTATTTCCATGTACCGGTGATTTTATAGGAATTTGGCGGATCACATCGAAAAGTCCGCGAAAATGAACAAATCCTTACTAAATTACGTGATTAGCAGGCCTATTACAAATTTATGACGCACAAGTCTTTCAAACCAAAAAAATCACTTGGTCAGCATTTTCTTGCCGACAGGAACATTTCCGGGGCTATCGTGAACGGCCTGGAAGCATTGCCGGAGGACCGTGTGATTGAGATCGGGCCCGGTACCGGTGCGCTCACGCAGTTTCTTTCGGAAAAATTTCCGGATCTGCATGTATTTGAAGTAGACAGCCGGGCGGCAGACATCGTCCGTGAAAATTACCCGGGGGTGACGGTACATCAGCGCAGTTTTCTGGAATCGGATCTTGCCGGTCTTGCGGCAGAGACCGGGGGACGTCTGTTTGTCATCGGAAATCTGCCGTACTATCTTACCAGTCCCATTCTATTTCATGTCATGGATTGCGGCAGCCTGGTGACACAGTCGGTTTTCATGATTCAGAAGGAGGTGGCCGACCGGATAATAGCACGTCCCCGTACCCGGGATTACGGGATACTGAGTGTCCAGGCGCAGGTTTTCGGCAGGACCGACAGGCTTATGGCGGTATCGCGGCGGGCATTCCGGCCTCCGCCAAAAGTCGAAAGCACGGTCATATCCTACCGGCCGGGCAATGAGGATTATCCGGGGTCAGTAGCCGATCTGCCTGTTTCGGCAGCGATGTTCAAGAGAGTGGTGCGCACGGCGTTTCAGCAACGCCGGAAAAAGCTTTCCAATGCATTGAAAGAGCTCACCGGCGGGATGTTTCCCGAAGGATTTGATGCGGGCCGGAGGGCAGAAGAGCTGGAGCCGCGGGAATTCGTGGCGCTGGCGGCCTGGCTGGAAGAAAAAGGCGAACGATAGTGCATTTCAGATTGTTGGCCGATAGTACTTGCACTCGTTATGTACCGAGTGCTAAAATGTAAAAATTAGCTGTTGCGCCATTCCCGGGCTTTTATTATAATTGTTGCGAATTAAACTTGGCACTCCGGAGCGACGAGTGCTAAACCATTAACCGAAAAATTAAACAGAGAAACATTATGGCAAGCATCAAACCTCTTAGTGACAGAGTACTGGTTCGACCCGATTCTGCAGAGGAGAAGACCAGTTCAGGAATCATCATTCCGGATTCTGCAAAGGAAAAACCTCAGCGCGGCACCGTCGTGGCTGTAGGTCCCGGCAAATATGAAAACGGGAACAAAATCGGAATGACCGTCAAGGAAGGAGACAAGGTATTGTACGGCAAGTATGCCGGAAACGAGATTGAGATTGACGGTGAGGAACTGATGATCATGCGGGAGAGCGATATCCTCGGAGTGCTTTCCTGATGGATTTCCCGGCATGAAGCTGCGCGGAAAACATCTGCAGAGCTTGTGCCAAACCGGAAATTTTGAACCAGAAACATTTAAAAAGGAATTCAGATTATGTCCAAGATCATAAATTATAATGTAGAAGCAAGAGACGGCCTGAAGAAAGGCGTTGACAAACTGGCCAATGCCGTAAAAGTAACGCTCGGTCCCCGTGGCCGCAATGTGGTTATTGAGAAGTCATTCGGTGCGCCGACCGTCACCAAGGATGGTGTAACCGTTGCCAAGGAGATCGAACTGGAAGACAAAGTGGAGAACATGGGCGCCCAGATGGTGCGTGAAGTTGCTTCCAAGACCAGTGACAACGCAGGTGACGGAACAACCACGGCCACGGTTCTGGCCCAGTCCATCATCCAGACCGGTCTCAAGAACGTTACATCCGGTGCCAACCCGATGGATCTGAAGCGCGGCATCGACAAGGCGGTTGAAGCCATTGTCGCCGAGCTCAAGAAGATCAGCAGCGACATCAGCGACCGTAACGAGATTGCCCAGGTCGGAACCATTTCTGCCAACAACGACGAGTTCATCGGCAATCTGATCGCCGATGCGATGGAAAAAGTGGGCAAGGATGGCGTGATCACGGTTGAAGAGGCCAAGGGAACCGAAACCCATCTGGATACCGTGGAGGGTATGCAGTTCGACCGCGGTTACCTCTCACCGTATTTCGTGACCAACTCCGAAAAAATGACCACCGACTTCGAGGATCCGTACATCCTGATCTTCGACAAGAAGATCTCCAACATGAAGGATCTGCTTCCGATCCTGGAGAAGGTGATCCAGACCGGCAAGCCGTTGCTCATCATTGCCGAAGATATTGAAGGCGAAGCACTTGCCACACTGGTTGTAAACAAGCTTCGCGGTACACTGAAGATTGCTGCCGTCAAGGCACCCGGTTTCGGCGATCGCCGCAAAGCCATGCTGGAAGACATCGCCATTCTCACAGGCGGAACCGTGATCTCCGAAGAGCGCGGATACAAGCTTGAGAATGCCACGCTTGACTTCCTCGGACAGAGTGCCCGCGTATCCATCGACAAGGACAACACAACAATTGTCGACGGAAAAGGCAAAGAGGATGACATCAAGGCGCGTGTCAACCAGATCAAGGCTCAGATCGATGACACCACATCCGACTACGACCGCGAGAAGCTCCAGGAGCGTCTGGCCAAGCTGAGCGGCGGAGTTGCGGTTCTGTACATCGGTGCTGCTTCCGAAGTTGAGATGAAAGAGAAAAAAGCACGTGTGGAAGATGCACTGCATGCTACCCGCGCGGCTGTTGAAGAAGGCATCGTAGCAGGCGGCGGTGTTGCATTCCTCCGGGTTCTGGGAGCTCTCGAGAACCTGAAAGGCGAGAATCAGGATCAGGAGGTCGGTTTTGATATCGTCCGCAGGGCACTTGAATCACCGATGCGGATCATCGCCAGCAACGCCGGTGCCGAAGGCTCCATCGTCGTTCAGAAGGTGAAAGAAGGCAAAGACGGATTCGGATACAATGCCCGCACCGAGGTCTATGAAGACCTGATCAAAGCAGGTGTGATTGATCCGACCAAAGTTGCCCGCACGGCGCTTGAAAATGCCGCGTCCGTTGCCGGACTGATGCTGACCACCGAAGCCGTTGTCACGGAGAAGCCTTCCGATGATGATGACAAAGGTGCCGGCGGAGGCGCTCCCGACATGGGCGGCATGGGTGGCATGGGCGGAGGCATGGGCTTCTAAACCGCCCCGCCTGAGAACTGCCTGTTCCGGAGTTAATCCGGGACAATCAGCTTACTCATATTCCAAACCGGCATTCCGGATCTTCCCGGAGTGCCGGTTTTTTTATGTGCGCCCGGCAGGGCGCATCCGCCTGGGAGTGACACAAGTTTGAGCGTCTGCCATTATCTCCTCGCGGTTAGGTGATGGTATCCGCTCAGCCGGGCTTTTTACGCGGTCACGGGTTGTTGGTATCCGGCAAGCAGAGATTTTTCAGCGGTCATGAGCTTTCGATATCCGGCCAGTGGACCGCAGGAGATCCGGAGGTTTTGTCTCCCGTTTTTCCGGCCCGTTTCTGATAGCGGTGTTCGACATCGGCAAGGGTGTCAGTGTCAGCAGGTGAAAGATCCCAGCGAATGGCTTTGAAACGGGGCAGGCGCAGCGTATATCCGGCCTTGGTGCGTTTGTTTATCTGAATATCGTCAAACTCGACTTCAACAATGATTCCCGGTTTCAGGGAGAGTGTGGGGCCGAACCGCTCGACGGCCAGTTCGCGGATGCGGCTGTTGAGTTTTTTCAGCTCGGCATCGGTGTAACCGCTGTATGCTTTTCCTATGGGGATAAACTCCTCTTCATAGCGCTCATCATCAGCCACGCGAATTCCAAGGGTAAAATCGGAGTAGGTGCCTCCGCGTTTTCCGCTGCCGGCATGGGCATACATGATCACCGTGTCCAGCGTCCCGCGGGGCTCCTTTACTTTAAGCCAGGACTTGTTGCGCTGGCCGTATTCGTAGCGGCTTTTGCGGTGTTTGAGCATCAGTCCTTCGTTTCCGTTTTCAATGGCCTTGCGGAACAGCCTTTCAATGTCCTGCCCGGATGAGACCGGTATCTGACGCGAAAATGGAATGCCTGTCCGGCCGCACAGTGTTTCCAGACGGGTTCTGCGCTCCGGCAGGGGCAGTTCCAGGACCGGATCATTATCCAGAAACAGCAGGTCATAGGCGATGAAGACCACCGGATGCTCATCCAGCAGTTTTGCACCCGGCTTTTTTACGCCCATTCGCTTTTGAAGCTGCCGGAAGGGTTGAATCTGCCCGTCTTTGAAAACGCACAACTCCCCGTCGAGGACCATACTGCCTGATGATAGCTTCAGCCGTGAACGGATCAGCTGCGCGGCGGCGTCCGGAAACGTGCCGGAGATATCATTCAGGTCCCTTGAAAACAGCATTGCCTTATCCGGCCCGATGTGTGCCTGGGCGCGCATCCCGTCGAATTTTTCTTCGGCAACGTAATCTTCGGGTTTGGACAGTGACCGGCTTTCCAGCGGAGAAGCCAGCATGAAAGCTACCGGCTGATACATTTGGAAAGACGCACTTGAAAGATCGTTCCGGAAGGCAAGCAGTGCTGCGTGTCCGATACTCCCGGAAAGCATATGCACCCGCCGGACTTCATCGGCATCCGTCCCGCAGGCCCGGGCGATGGCGGACAAAATGCTTCGAAGCTCAAAGCCGATCCGCAGCGACCCCTGACTCATGATCCTGATCATGAACCGGATTTCCGGAGGTGACATGCGTTTCCAGGCATCGGTCAGCAGCCGCTGTTTTTCCTCCCGGCGGCCGGCTCCGGCGAGTGACCCGAAAATCTGCTCAAGTTCGGCCAGGGTGATGCCCGCCGGCTGCCGCTTTTCGATGGCTGCGGGCAGGTTGGCCATAAGCTTTTCAATGGTTTCCGAGGCGCTGCCGGTGGCGGTACGGCAGGGGCGGAACACCTTGTCGTAATCAACATCACAAAATGACGCAGCCGTGAGGGCAACGGTGCGGTGTCCGACGGAGGCCCGTCTGCCCGAAATGGTGGAAAAGGCACCTTCACCGACAAACCGAACGGCACGATCGATATCGTCTTCATCGCCAAGGGAGGAGAGGTAGTCTGAAAACAGCGCAATTTTCCTGCGGCCGGAACGGGTCCGCATGATTTCCAAGAGAACCCGGCAAAACCGCTCAAAGCTGTTGTCCCGGGAGCGTGGACCGTTACCGCACGGCTCCGAAGCCGGTTTGTGCCCGTGATATGTCCGGCCGCTATCCGTCATCGATCATCTCCAGATCAAGGCTGCTGCACGAAAACCCTTCCTGTTCCAGGAAATGGAGGGCAACATCCGGATTGGGACTGTGGGTCAGATAAACATGTCCGGGATTGCATTTCCGGCAGGTATCGAGGAGTTCGAAAAAGTCGAGGTGATCGGAAAGCGGAATCAGCGCATCGGCCAGAAGCTGGGAGGCGCGCGCTTCGAGCGATGCCCATCCGGAGACATAGGCGATGCGGGCGTTGCGGATATTCTGAACCATCGCAGTGTCGGCGGTGGATGCGGGTGTGATCAGCGCCTTTCCGGGCACCGATGATTTGTCATAGGGCTCCCATCGGCCCAGATTGATCCCGAACGATTCGTATACGCGGCACAGCGGCGCTCCCGCTCCGTGTATCTGAACCGCCATTTCGGGACAGGCGCCTGCAAGGGCATGCATCACCTCCTGTGCTTTCCCCAGGTTATAGCAAAGCAGCACCGGAGTTGCCCCGTCATTCAGCGCATTGCGGGCAAAATCGCGTATCTGAGCAAACAGCTGTTCATGAGGAGCCCATTTGTAGATGGGCAGGCCGAAAGTAGCTTCGATGACCAGGTGGTCAACGGGCGCATCCGGAAGCTCAAATCCTTCAGAAGTCGGGGACGGGGGTGTCCGGCAGTCGCCGGTGTAGAGCATCGATCCGGAGTCCGAGACGATGTAAATCATGGCGGACCCGAGGATGTGTCCGGCCGGATAAAGTGTGACATCGGCGCGGGGAAAAGATACGGTCTCGCCGAAAGGAACCTCGTTTACCGGTCCCTTGTGGCCGCGTGCGCGGATGAGGGCGGCGGTGGCGGGGGAAGCGTACACTTCGGCACCGCGGTTGCGGGGAGCATGATCGGCGTGGGCGTGGGAGATGAACACAGCATCACCCCCGTCCGGAAGCGGTCCGTCAAGAGCAATGCCCGCATCGGGCAGATAAAAACCGTGAAATCCGCTTTTTTGAAGGTTCATCGGAGGGTCCGTCGGTCATCAGAAAACCAGCAGCCGGTAAACAAGCAGGGCCAGAACCAGTGCCGTGGATATTGAAAAATATCCGGTGAGACGTAAAAAACGCTTTACCGCTTCGGGATGTTCCGCAATAATCGGGCGCATGTAGTCCCATCGGGCAAGATAACTCAGCACGGAAAGTGCCAGTCCGGCAAGTCCCATCGAAAAAACGATGTCGATAACCGAGAGCTGCAGGAACCCGAACACCAGCGACGCCGTTGCGAAGAGGGCAACATACCGCGCCGATTTAAGCAGCATGGGCGGACGTTTTTCCAAGCGTGCGGCCTGCCTGAGATAGTCATAAAACGGAGCGGGGTTTAACGCCCAGATGACTCCCTGTATGAGAAGGAGCAGGCCCAGAACACTGTAAAACAGCAGAAACCAGTTGTAGGCAAGGTGATCAAGCATGACAAATTCCTGAGAGACTTCGTTGTGAATATCGTAAATTATTCCACCCCTGTAACATCAAAGTGAACAAAATATGCGAAAAGTCAGTCTGATACTATTTGTATTTATTGCAGCGGCCGGAAATGCCGAAAAAGTCGTTCTGGCCAGAGGACTGGAAGAAAAACCCATTCGGGGTGTCATTTTTCAGGAATTCAGGGTAGATTCGGCCGCAGCCGGCATTGACACTTCGCACGTCCGGAACTTCCGTATTGAGGATGTTGTCTATGCTGTGGAGTAATGAGGATGTTGTCAATGCTGAGGAGTAATGAGGATGTTGTCTATGCTGATGAATAACGATGATGAAGCCTATGCCGAGAAGTTATTCAGTCCCGGCGGCAGACAGTAAACAGAACACATTCAGTTGATTTTTCTATAGTATGGCAAAAAGAAAGCTTGAAATCGATGTGCCCGGCTGGGCCCGGGGCATCGTATGGTACCAGATCATGCCCGAGCGTTTCCGCAACGGCGACCCGAACAACACCCCGCGCGCCATCGACCAGAAAAATGCCTGGCCGCACGACCACAAATCACCGCTGGAGCGTCATCCCTGGGGATCAGACTGGTACCGCCTGCAGCCCTACGAACAGGAAAACGGCAAGAATTTGTGGCTGAATCTGCAGCGGCGCCGGTACGGCGGCGATCTGCAGGGCATTATTGATCAGCTGGATTATCTGCAGGATCTCGGTATCGGAGCGCTTTATCTAAATCCCGTTTTCGAGGCGCCGTCGGCCCATAAATATGATGGTGCGACATACCACCATGTGGACCCCAACTTCGGTCCGGATCCGGACGGCGACCGGGCGATCATTGCGCGCGAAACTCCGCACGATCCCTCAACCTGGGAGTGGACCAGCGCAGACGAACAGCTGCTGATGCTGATTGAAGAGGTGCATCGCCGCGGGATGTATATTGTTCTGGATGGTGTGTTCAATCACATGGGACTGAACAGCTGGGTTTATCAGGATGTACTTGTCCGGCAGCAGGATTCGCCGTTTCGTGACTGGATAGCGGTGGAGTCCTGGGCGGATGATGACAAAGGTGCGGACTGGGGTGCTGATGAGCGCAGGCGCGGTGAGCCGGCACATCCCTTCCGGTCCGGTTTCAATGTGCGCACCTGGGAAGGATTCAATGAGCTGCCCGAGCTCCGGGAAGACCGGCGCGGTATCGTTGAGGGGCCGCGGGAGTACATTTTCGAGATTACCCGGCGATGGATGGATCCCTACGGGAACGGGGATACGTTCAGCGGCATCGACGGGTGGCGTCTGGATGTCGCTTTCTGTGTCAAGCACCCGTTCTGGAAGGCCTGGCGCAAACATGTCCGTTCGATCAATCCGGATGCCTATCTGGTGGGCGAGGTCATTGATACCATCGACAAAACCTTTCCTTATGTGAAAGGGGATGAATTTGACGCGGTGATGAATTACAATTTCCAGTTTGCCTGCAATGAGTTTTTTGTCTGGACTCAGAGTCCGGTGACTGCAACAGAGTTCGGCGGAAAACTGGAGGAGCTGCTCACCGGCTTTCCGTGGCCGGTTCCGGAGGTGATGCAGAATTTGCTGGGATCGCACGACACCGACCGGCTCGCATCGCGCATTGTAAACCGTGATCTGGGCGGCGGCAGGCGATGGTGGGACTACTTCAACCGGTCACGGGCCGAAAACGGCAAGTTCGATACCCGCAAGCCGGATGCGCAGGAGCGGACGGTGCAGCGGCTTATGGCGCTGGTGCAGTTCACCTTTCCGGGCGCGCCGATGATCTACTATGGTGATGAGGCAGGGATGTGGGGCGCCAACGATCCCTGCTGCCGCAAGCCCATGCTGTGGCCCGACTATAAATATGAACCCGAGGCGGTATTGCCGGACGGATCCCCGAGGAAAGAGTATGACACGGTGGAATTTGACCGGGACCTGCACGCATTTTACCGCCGGTTGATTCACCTGCGGAACGACAGTGAGGCAATCAGGTACGGGGATTTTTCCGTACTGTCAGCGGATGATGAGAACGGCGTCTTTGCATTCCGGCGGCGCAGCGGTGAAAAGGAGGCAGTGGTGATCGTCCGCAACATGGAACTGTCCGGCGGGAAGACTGCCCGAGCAGTCAGGTCCGGCCGGCCGTCATTTGGGGAAGATGCAGTCAGTGTGTCGGTATCCGCGGAGCATCCGGAAAAGTATTTAAAAAAGCTTGAGGTATCTGCCGGTGAGACCGGCATCAGCCAGCATCAGTCCGCATCCGGGAAGCTCACTCTGGAAATGCCTCCGGGTTCCGGCGTGGTGCTGGTGAAGGAGTAAAGGCAGGTACACCAGAGAAGTCGTAACAGTGATACCGGTGAAGGTGTAAACCGAAAGTGTGCCGGTGTACTCCTGTAATTGCTAACCCGACCAGTTATCGCATAAACAGCCAGACAATGTAAACCATATAGCCGGCAAAAAGGAGTCCGCCCTCCAGGCGGCTTACCACATAGCCGGTCCGGATGACCGGAACCATCAGGATGGCCAGCAGGGTCATCAGCAGCAGGTCCAGGTCCATGATATCAACAAGCACGATGGGCCTGACCGTGGCAGTGACACCAAGCACAAAAAGGATATTCAGAATATTCGAACCGATCAGGGCGCCTAATATAAGGTCGCTCTGTTTGCGAACAGCGGCGACAATGGCGGTGGCCAGTTCGGGCAGGCTGGTCCCGATGGCCACCACTGTCAGGCCGATAATGCCTTCACCGATATCCAGGTCGCGTGCAATGCCGGATGCACCCGAAACCATCAGACTGGCGCCGGTGATCAGTACGGCAAGTCCGGCGAGTGTAACAACGATCAGAAGCGGAGTGTTTTTAGTGAAAAAAGCTTTGGGTTCTTCTGCAAAAGCGGGTTTGAGGTTGCTCCGGATGGTAATAAAAAGGTAGATCATCAAAGCGAAAAGAAGAATAATGCCTTCCATGCGGCCCAGGACACCGCCCAGCAGGAGCAGGGTAAGCAGTACGGAGACCGCTATCATCACAGGAACTTCCCTGATAAGCAGCTGTGCGCTGGCGTGCAAAGGGAAAACAAGTGCGGCCAGCCCCATGACCAGCGCCAGGTTGCTGATATTCGACCCGATGATATTGCCGGCTGCAATCTCGCCGCTTCCCTGAAGTGTCGCCTGAAGACTGACGAAGAGTTCGGGACTGCTTGTTCCGAATCCCACCACAATCAAACCGGTAAGCATGGTGGTGACTCTGAACTTCCACGACAGGGCGACACTTCCCCTTACGAGGACTTCCGCCCCGATGTACAGAAGAAAAATGCCGGCAAAAGTGTATAAAATATTCAGTAACATGGTGAAGCCTGTAACACTATTCTGAAAATCCGGTGGAATGCATTTGCCGGTATTAAGATATTACGGCGTTATTATGTATTGTCATTGCCAGTCGTCCGTTCCATTTCCGTCACTGCCGTTCTGCAGTCATCAAGAACTGACCGGGTGCGGGAATTGTTAGGAAAACAGAATAATCTACAATATTTTCAGGACATGAGTCATATTGTAACCCATTTATTACATATCTACGGCCGTGTTCAGGGCGTAGGTTTTCGAAACTACGTCAATCAACATGCAAATGAGCGGTCCGTGACCGGGTGGATCCGCAACCGTGAAGACGGTTCGGTTGAAGTCATGCTTCAGGGCAAGCACTCGGATGTCGGATCGGTTGAAGCGGCCTGCCGAAAGGGCCCGCCGCTTGCAAAAGTGGATCATGTGGATCGCTATCCCGTTGATCCTGATGTAAGCTACGAAACATTTGAAGTACGGGACTGAGGTTTATGATGCGTCTCTTTACGGCCATTGCTATTCCGGATGATGTACGGGAAAAGCTTGCCTCCATCCAACCGGAGCATCCGGATATCCGTCAGACACCGGAGTCGCAGATACATCTGACACTGAGGTTCATCGGCGAGACGGACAAGACACTGACCCGCCGGGTTCTCCACGCGCTGACTCATGTTGCCTTCCGGCCGTTTGAGATCACCCTTTCGGGGACCGGCTGTTTTCCGAATCCATCGTCTCCATACGTATTGTGGGCCGGAGTTCGCTATCATCCCGTCATGGGGGATTTGTATGACACCATGCAGGAAGAGTTGTTCCGGACAGGCATTCCTTATCAGAACAGAGCATTCCATCCCCACATCACGCTTGGCAGAGTTCGTCAAAGTGAAAAAAAACGTCCGGATGAAAAGCCTCCGCTTGCTCCGGTGCTGGAGGACTTTCTGCAGGGGGAGGCTTCGCGTTTTGAGGTGACTTTTGATGTAAACTGCTTCCGGCTCTATCAAAGCCGGCTGCACTCCGGCGGTGCCATCCACCATTGCCTCAGAGAATACAAGGCAGATTGAGGCAGTTAAACGAATCACACGGCTGCTGCCAATTTGTGCGTGGCATTTGCAGATATGTAATGTTTGTCTATTTTTGAATCAGAAATCCGAGCGAGTATGGGCAATGTGAAATTATGTCTGCTAAGCGGAGTATTGTGACAGGATCAACATTTTTATGGATTATTGGTATTGTGGCCGGCGGATATCTGCTGTTGCTGCTGCTGATGTACATATTCCAATCGGCTTTTGTCTATTTCCCGACCAGGAGCATTGTGATGACACCGGCAGACCGGGGCTGGGAGTACGAGGATGTTTACCTGCACACCGATGACGATTACCGGCTTCACGGCTGGTACATTCCGGTAAGCAACGGCCGCGGCACCGTACTTTTTTTTCATGGAAATGCCGGAAATATTTCGGGCCGGCTGGAAAGTATCTCGGTATTCCGCGAACTGGGTCTGAATGTATTTATTTTTGACTACCGGGGATACGGCAAAAGTGAAGGCAGTCCGTCTGAAAAGGGAACCTACAAGGATGCCGAAGCCGCCTGGCGTTTTCTTACGGAAGTTCAGAATGTTCCGCCCGATGAAATCATCCTGTTCGGACGCTCCCTGGGCGGAGGGATTGCTTCCTGGCTGGGCAGCAATGTCAGCGCAGGTGCGGTCGTGCTGGAGTCGACGTTTACTTCGGCACCTGATCTTGCCGGTGAACTTTATCCGATTATTCCTGCCCGGGCATTAATGACCATCCGGTATCCAGTACGCAATCACCTGGATGACATTGCGATGCCGGTGATGATCGCTCACAGTCCGCAGGATGATGTCATTCCATATCATCATGGTAAAAAGCTCTATGAGCTGGCCGGAGAGCCGAAAACCTGGCTGGAAATGCGGGGCGGCCACAACGACGGGTTCATACAGTCAGAGCCCGGTTATTCCGAAACCTGGGACCGGTTTATCCGCGAGCATATTGAGAACTGAATGAACTTTCATTAAAACATCCGTCATCTGGCAGGAATTGACTATGAAATATCCATGGCTACTTATCGTCACAAAGAAGCATGATTGCAGCCAACATGGGTACTACATGTGACGTCAGAATCATAAATTATAAACACATGAAAAAGCAGAAACATATTGTGATTACTGGTGCCTCAAAAGGGTTCGGACGTGACCTGGCCCTCGCACTTGCGGAAAGAGAGACTGTGCTGTATCTGATTGCCCGCAGCGATATGTCCGAACTGGTGCTGGAACTGGAGTCACGCGGCGCCATGGTCCACACCTACGTCCGCGACCTGACCGATATGGACGGCTTTGACGAATTGATGCAGGAGATCGCATCGGGAATATCCCCGGAGAAAACGGGTCTTCTGGCCCTGGTGAATAATGCGGGAATGCTTGATCCGATGGGGCCGGCCGGGAAGTATGACCTGAGAACGTACCGAAAGAACCTCGAACTCAATTTTGTATCGCCGCTGCTGCTGACGCACGCCTTTATCGGACAGTTTCAGGAGTACAGCATGGTCAAGCGGGTAGTGATGATATCATCGGGAGCAGCACAGAAGCCCTATTACGGATGGAGCCACTACTGCAGTACAAAAGCCGGTGTCGATATGTTTACCCGCACGGTGGGACTGGAGCAACAGAAGGTTCGGTACCCCATCGAGGCGATGGCATTCAATCCGGGCCGGATCGAAACCGGAATGCAGGAAATTATCAGGGATACCAGCGAAGAAGATTTTCCGATGGTGCGGGACTTCGTCGATGCCTGGAAAGAGGGCAGGATCGGGAGTTCGGAGGATGTGGCCGGCCGCCTTGTTCGCCAAATGTTGTCGGAGCATTTTCCGTCCGGAGAGGTCCTCAGCCACAGGGATTTGTGATTCAAAAAAAAACCAAAAAATCAAGGCCGAATATGTTCTGTTTTATTGATAGTTTTCGGTTTAAAACCGGATAAGACAGAGATATTATGTGCCAGTTTTCCCATCTTCATTGCCACTCCCAGTTCAGTCTGCTCGATGGTGCCGCTGCTATTCCCAAGATGATCGGCAAGGCGGCTGACCACGGCATGCCGGGCATTGCCATCACTGATCACGGCAACATGTTCGGCGTACCCAGTTTTGTAAACGAAGCGAACAAGCAGGGGGTCAAACCGATCATCGGCTGTGAATTTTATATCACGCCGAAGACCATGTCCGACCGTGAGACACGGGAGCAGTATCATCAGGTGCTGCTGGCAAAAAACAAAACAGGCTACTTCAATCTGGCGCGTCTCAGTTCGCTGGGCTATATAGACGGATTTTACTACAAGCCCAGGATCGACCGGAAAACTCTGGCTGAACATTCCGACGGGTTGATTGCCACCACCTGCTGTATTCAGAGTGAGATCAATCAGACCATCCTCAAGAGCGGAGAAGCAGAAGCGCGCCGTCTGTTTGAGTGGTATCTGGATCTGTTCGGCGAGGATTACTACATCGAGCTGCAGCGTCACGGCCTGCGCGACCAGGATGTCTGCAACGAGGTGCTCATCCGGTGGAGCAAGGAGTACGGGGTGAAGATGGTCGCTACCAACGATTCGCATTATGTTGACAAGCAGGACTCCGAGGCCCATGACATCCTGCTGGCGCTTCAGACCAATGCCGACATCAACGACCCGAACCGGTTCCGCTTCACAGACGATCAGAACCGGCTCAATCCGCAGTTTTATCTGAAGACGCCGGACGAAATGAAGGAGCTTTTCAGCGATGTGCCCGAATCGGTGGAGAACACCATCGAGATTGTTGACAAAGTCGACGACATAAAGCTTGAATCCGAGCTGCTGCTGCCGCATTTCAATGTGCCCGAAAAGTTTGCTGACATGGATGACTATCTGCGCCATGTTACCTATGAAGGGGCCCGGGCACGGTACGGGGAGCTGACAAGTGAGATAACCGAACGCATTGAGCAGGAGCTCAAGATTATCCGGGACATGGGTTTTGCCGGATACTTCCTGATTGTTGAGGGGTTTACCACCGAAGCGCGCAACCGCGGGGTGTATGTCGGGCCGGGACGGGGATCGGCGGCCGGGAGCATTGTGGCCTACTGTATCGGCATCATCAACATCGACCCGCTTCGTTATGATCTGCTCTTTGAGCGGTTTTTGAACCCCGAGCGGGTGAATCCGCCGGACATTGACATTGATTTTGACGATTCGGGGCGCCAGGCGCTGATCGATTACGTCGTCGAAAAATACGGCCGTGAAAATGTGGCCCAAATTGTGACATACGGCACCATGAAAGCCAAGACCGCCATCCGCGATGTGGGACGGGTGCTGGGGGTGCCGCTGGGCGAGGTCAACCGCATAGCCAAATTGTTTCCCGAACGACCCGGACTTGACACGTTTGACAAGGTGGTCAATCCGGAAGCCAATCCGGACACAGCAGAGGAGATCCGCGAGCTGTTTGAACATCCCGACATGCAGATCCAGAAGATGATGAGTTTTGCCAAGACACTGGAGGGGTGTCCGCGCCAGACGGGGATTCATGCCGCGGGGGTCATCATCGCACCCGGTACGGTCTACAACTACGTTCCTGTGGCGCTTTCCAGGGAAAAGGATGTGGTGACGCAGTACGACGGGCCGAGTTCGGAAATGTGCGGACTGCTGAAGATGGATTTTCTCGGACTCAAGACCCTGTCCATACTCAAAACGGCGATCCATCTGGTCAAGGAGAGTTGGGGCAAGGAGTATCACCTCGATGACATCCCCCTGGATGATCAGAAGACGTTTGAGCTCTATCAGCGCGGCGATACGGTCGGAACATTCCAGTTTGAGTCCGACGGAATGCGCAAATATCTCAGGGAACTCAAACCGACCAGCATCGATGATCTCATCGCCATGAACGCGCTTTACCGGCCGGGGCCAATGCAGTTCATCCCCGAGTATATCGACTGCAAGCATGGCCGCAAAGAGGTGGTTTATCCGCATCCGATGCTCGAGGATGTGCTGAAACCGACATTCGGAATCATGGTCTACCAGGAGCAGATCATGAAGGTGGCCCAGGTGATGGGCGGATTTACCCTGGGCGAAGCCGATATTCTGCGCCGGGCGATGGGCAAGAAGAAGGTCGACCAGATGGCCGAGATGAAGGTGAAGTTCAAGGCCGGGGCAAAAGAGCGGGATGTGGATGACAAAACGGCCGATGAGGTTTTCGAAAAGATGGCCTTTTTTGCCGGCTACGGATTCAACAAGTCACACTCGGCGGCATATTCGGTTGTTGCGTATCACACGGCCTATTTCAAGGCGAATTATCCGGCCTCGTACATGGCAGCGGTACTGACCCACAACATGAACGACATCAAGAAAGTGTCGCAGTTCATTGAGGAGTGCTATCATCTCGGAGTGCCCGTTGACCGTCCCAACATCAATTCCGGTGAGGCCTTTTTTACTGCGAAGGAGGGACGGGTACAGTATGGTCTGAGTGCGATCAAAGGGGTCGGGTCATCAGCCGTTGCCCATTTTGTAGAAGAGCGAAGGGAAAACGGTCCGTTCACCAGCATTTTCGATTTTACTTCGCGGGTGGATCTGCGGACCTGCAACCGCAAGATGCTTGAAAGCCTGGTTGCGGCCGGGGCATTTGATGAGCTGCACGGTAACCGGGCGCAGCTCATGGCAAGCATGGAAGATGCGCTGAGTTACGGGGCGCGGATGCAGGACGAAAAGAGCCGCAATCAGACCAGCCTGTTTGGCGGTGGTAATGACGTGCATCAGATAAGTGAGTCGGAGCCGAAGCTGAGAGAAGTGGAGCCATGGTCAAACATGGAGAAACTCAAGCAGGAGCGGGAGCTGATCGGATTCTTTTTGAGCGGACATCCGCTGGACCGGTTCCGGGACGATGTGTCGCTGTTTTGCTCCCACTATCTGGGAGAAGAGGGGCTGAGCGGCCTGACGGAACGTGATCCGGTGACATGCGCAGGGATTATCACCGCTGCCCGCCATACGCGTGACAAAAAGGGCCGTCCCATCGCATTTGTGACCATGGAGGATGAAAAAGGAAGTACCGAGATACTGATTTTTTCCGATTGCTATGACAAGTCGATGAATCTCATTCAGGTGGATAATCTGGTTGTGGTTGAGGGCAATGTGTCTGTCAGGGACGGAACGCCGAAAATCATTGCCCGGAATATTGACCGGATAGAGAACCTCAGAGACAAGTATCAGGGCTCCATCCGCTTATGTCTGAGTCTCGATACCGCTGACATAGCTGAAGGTGCGCTTGAAGAGCTTGCGTCAGTTTTTGAGGCCAACCGGGGGCAGACCAATATTCAGCTGTTTGTGAAATCCGGCGCGGAGAAGCCGGTCCGTATGAAAGCCCGCAAATTTGTTGTTGACCCAAACGATACCCTGCTGAGCGAGGCGCGGCGCCTTATCGGGGAAAATAACGTATGGCTGGAAAAGCGTCCGGATGCGGGGTAGAGACGGCAAGCTTGCCGGTCAGAGGTGGTCAGCGGCACATATGGCAGCCGTGAGCATCATGCCATTTCGTCTGAAGTGCTCTTGCATCTATAAATATAATTATATATATTATTGCATAACAACAACGCGAATGGAAATCTGAACGGTATTGTTATATTGCCATCGGATATCCAATGAAAAATCGACTCATTAAAATCTCAAATATTATGTCAAAACCAGTTGAATTAACAGACAGCAATTTCAATAGCGAAGTACTGCAATCAGACCAGCCGGTGCTGGTGGATTTCTGGGCCGAATGGTGCGGACCCTGCCGCATGGTAGGACCGGTAGTTGAAGAGCTGGCCGGTGACTACGAAGGAAAGCTCAAAGTTGGCAAGGTCGATGTGGACAGTAATCCGCAGGTATCGATGCAATACGGAATCAGAAGCATACCTTCACTGCTGATTTTCAAAAACGGAGAAGTTGTTGATCAGATCGTAGGAGCGGTACCCAAAGCGCAGCTCCAGAAGCATGTCGACAAGCAGCTGTAAGAAATAAACTGCTGCAAAATATATACAGCTGAATGAAGCAAGCCCCTGCAGAATGCAAGCGAAAGTTGCTGCATAGAAAGCTGCAGGTGGCTGCAGGATCCATTCCCGCTCAAAACATGTATTTCTTTGTTTTGATGATGTGATAGCGATGCACGATTACGGCAATAATCGTGAGGATGAGCATGGCAAGCGCGAAATTCTGGTGGGCTTCGATAATGCTCAGCAGCGGCTTGCCTGCAAAATATCCGACCGAGACCCACAACAGCGACCAGAGCAGACATCCAAGTCCGGAATAGACGAGAAAGGTAGAGGCCGGCATGTTGGACAATCCTGCAGGGATTGATACGACAGAGCGGACGTTGGGTATGAACCGGCCATAGAAAACAAAATGGTGTCCGTACCTGTGAAAATCGAGCCTTGCCTTGTCGTTCAGATATTTAATGTATTTGAACCGTGTGGTCCTGAGGAAATCGGTTATCCAGTCAGAGTAGTGGCGGCTCAGTTTGAACAGAACGATGCATCCGGCGATGTTGCCGACGGTTGTTGAAAAAATGGAGGGGAAGTACAGCCATTCATGTATGCTGGCATACAGGCCGATGGCGGCCAGGCTGAGCTCACTGGGTGGTGTGAGTAAAACCCCGTGCAGGAAAAGGAGGATGAACCCTATTGACAAAGCAGCAGGCCACGAGATGGACTCAAATGTCATGAATATAAATTCGGTCATGAGCTATTTGCAGTCTATTTGAATAGTGGCCAGTTTCAGTTTCTTTGAGCCAAAGGAGATCCTGAGGGTACGCGTTTTTTCATGGGGTTCGCCATCGGTCTGCCAGAAAAAAGGATGATCGTGCTCAATGGTGTACTCTCTGGAATTGACGGGACTATGATCCTTTTTCCAGGGAATAAAATGTGTTCTGGGCAGATAAAGTGATTTGTACTGGCCGATGGTCTCCCTCACTCCGGTAAACAGGGCAAAAGGATTTTCCCTGGATTCACTGTTGGTTCGCATCCAGGCCATGGATGAGGGATAGTCTCTGAATACGTATAAAAACAGGATTTTGAACTGAATAAGAAAGAAGAAAATGGTGTGGGTGAAGATGCCGCCGAGTGCCCTGTAGATGACAGATCCCGGGGGCGTCCGGCGAAAGGACTCTACGGTGGCAACGGTATCAGCAGTTGAGCCTATGGAAACGACATTGAGAAAAATCCGTCCGTTTGCTTTTCCGACCTTTACTTCAGGAAGATCGGAGTGGTAACTGTCCGAGAGAAATGAGTCCAGTGATGCCGGTTCATCAAGTGATTTGGCGATCAGGTTGCCGTATCCACAGGGTACAATTCCGATCTCGATGTCCTGCAGATAGTCATACAGAGTGTTGATGGTACGGTTGACGGTGCCGTCACCCCCGCAGATGATAACCCTGGTTACATTCCCGTTTTCAAACAGGTTGTCCACTGTTTTTCTGGTAAAATCAGCTTTTTCAACTTTTTTATAGGAAACTCCAAGATCATGGAGTTCGTCGCATAATTTGCCGACGACGCCTTTTGTTTTTCCTTTACCTGCCGATTTGTTGAAAATGACTAAAAGCATTCAAACTGCTGTAGTAACCAGTGTTAAAACCGATGGACCCCCGTGTACAATAACTGTAAACATTATAAAAGTCACAAAACAATACAAGCGTCATATTTTCGGAAAGCTTGTAGTTTTTGCCAGGTGACAGAACACCGCTGAGCAGAGGATCAATAAAGTTGATCGGGGAATAATACGAATTTTCTTATTACAGCGGGGCACTTTTTTAAAAAAAGAGGGATCAGGCCATCACTCTTTACTGAGTTAAAAATATCAGGGTTAACCCGGCAGGACGTTTCCCATCTCAATATGATCCTGTGTACATCAGACTTCCTTGAGGAATCTTCTGAGTACATACTGCAGAATGCCGCCATTTTGGTAATAGGCAATTTCGACTTCCGAGTTC
Source organism: Natronogracilivirga saccharolytica (assembly GCF_017921895.1). NCBI lineage: Bacteria > Pseudomonadati > Balneolota > Balneolia > Balneolales > Cyclonatronaceae > Natronogracilivirga > Natronogracilivirga saccharolytica. Next base: position 80,288 of record NZ_JAFIDN010000005.1, on the reverse strand, counting down.
AGCTGTGCTACAGCTTTGAAAGATATCTCGTTGCCGTCTTTTTTGCGGGCTGTGACATCCAGCTCCTTGTTTGGTGACAGGCCTTCGGAGATACCGGTGATTGTGAACTCTTCATCGCCTTTAAGACCGAGGCTCTCTTTAGATTCACCAGGCTGAAAACGCAGAGGCAGCACTCCCATTCCTACCAGGTTGCTGCGATGAATCCGCTCGAAACTTTCTGCAATGACGGCTTTTACGCCAAGCAGATTTGTGCCCTTGGCAGCCCAGTCACGTGATGAGCCGCTACCGTACTCCTTGCCGCCAAGTACAACCAGCGGGGTTTGTTCTTCAGCATACTTTTGGGCGGCGTCATAAACCGGCATTTCTTCACCGGACGGATGGTGGATGGTCCATCCGCCTTCCCGGTCCACAAGCTGGTTTTTGATCCTGACATTGGCAAATGTGCCTCGTATCATCACTTCATGGTTCCCGCGTCTTGACCCGTAAGAGTTGAAATCCTGCGGTTTGACCCCTTTGCTGATCAGGTATTTCCCGGCAGGTGTATCTTCTCCGATCTTTCCGGCTGGTGAAATGTGGTCAGTAGTGATGGAATCGCCGAGGACCAGCAGTGTTCTTGCATCAACAATATCGTCCAGCGGCTGAGGTTCTCCGGGTATATCCAGGAAGAACGGAGCTTCTTTGATATAGGTGGACTGATCGCTCCATTCATAGACCTTTCCGGTGGGAGCCTCAAGTGCTTTCCACGCGTCATCGCCTTCGAAAAGGGTAGCATAGTTTTCCTTGAAGTCTTCCGGGGTGATGACCGTCTCCATTATTTCACGGATTTCCGCTTCGGTCGGCCAGATATCTTTCATGTAGACAGGTTCAAAGTTCGGTCCGTATCCGAGCGGTTCGTTGATCATGTCGAGATCAACACGGCCGGCAAGAGCGTATGCCACAACCAGCATGGGTGAGGCGAGAAAGTTCATTTTTATGCTGGGGTGGATGCGGGCTTCAAAGTTGCGGTTGCCTGAAAGCACGGATGAGACTACCATGTCATTCTCCTCAACGGCTTTGGCGATGTGCGGCGGAAGATCCCCGCTGTTACCGATACAAGTGGTGCATCCGTATCCGACAACATGGAATCCCAGTGCCTCAAGGTAGGGAAGCAGTCCGGATTTTTCGTAGTACCGGGTAACGACTTTGGATCCCGGAGCAAGACTGGTCTTGACCCAGGGTTTGACATCCAGCCCCATATCCACCGCCTTTTTGGCTACGAGTCCGGCGCCGAGCATAACCGACGGATTGGAGGTGTTGGTGCAGCTGGTGATGGCGGCAATGACCACCGAACCGTCACTGAGCATGAATTCGGTGTCACCGGTTTTCACCTGGACGGATTTCATGCCGTCACTGGTGACATCCTTTGTCTCTACGGCGACATCGGTTTCTTCAGGGATTTCTGCAGGAGATTCACCTGGCCTGGTTGAGCGGAACTCTCCGCCTTCATCCAGCCAGCGCTCGCGATCCTCATATGGAATATAGTCCCGCTGGTAGGAATCTTTCATGATTTTGACAAAGGAGTCTTTGACATCAGTGAGACTGATTTTATCCTGCGGCCGCTTGGGTCCGGAGATGGCAGGCACGACATCGCCAAGATCCAGCTCAAGCTGCTCGGTGTACCGGATCTGGTTTTCGTTTTCACGCCACATCAGATTGCTGCGGGTATAAGCCTCGACGGTCTCGATGTGCTGGCTGTTGCGTCCGGTAAGCTGCATATAGTCGAGGGTACGGTCATCGATGGGGAAGAAGGTCACGGTGCAGCCGAACTCCGGGGACATGTTGGAGATGGTGGCACGGTCGGGGACGGTCAGCGTATCGAGTCCGTCGCCGAATACCTCGACGAATTTGCCAACGACTCCGTGGCTGCGGAGAAAGTGTGTTACGGCAAGGACCAGGTCGGTGGATGTTGCACCTTCGGGAAGGGATCCTGTGAGCTTGAGTCCAACCACTTCAGGGTTCAGCATGTAAATCGGCTGGCCGAGCATGACGGCTTCGGCCTCGATACCGCCGACACCCCATCCGACCACGCCGATGCCGTTGACCATGGGTGTATGGGAGTCGGTACCGACGAGCGTATCCGGAAATGCAAAGCCGTCTCGCAGATAAACACCCTGCGCCAGATATTCGAGGTTTACCTGATGGCAGATACCGAGACCGGGGGGAAGCACGCTGTAGTCGGCAAATCCCTGCTGGGCCCATTTGAGCAGGCTGTACCGCTCCTGGTTCCGCTCGTACTCCAATTCAACATTCTTTCGGTATGCATCGGTGGTGCCGAAAAAATCGACCTGAACCGAGTGGTCAATGATCAGATCGACAGGGACCTGCGGATTGATGCCGGAGGCAGCTTTGCTGCCTTTTTTTCGCGCCACTTCCGATCGGATGGAGGCGATGTCGACCACGGAAGGCACGCCGGTGAAGTCCTGCATCAGAACCCGGGCCGGCATGTAGGGGATGTCTTTCGGAACGCCATCAGGGCTCCATGACAGCAATGTTTCAATGTGATCTTTTTTAATGGCGAAATCATCATAATTCCGGAGTGCATTTTCCAGCAGGATCCGAATGGTGAAAGGGAGCTTGTCCACATCATAGCCCTGGTTTTGCAGTCCGGGGAGGCTGTAGTATTTATGCGTTCCGGTGGGTGTCTTCAGCTCTTTTACAATTCCGAATATATCGTTGCTCATAACACGTGGTCTTTTTTAATAAATAAATGTCCTGGTAATCTGAAGTTTATCGCCGATGTCATTTCAACACCGCCGGATATGTGTTCGTTTCCGCATCCGGCGGTCATCGCGGATGCCGGTAAAGGCGTGGCGGCACATCGGAATATACGGATGTGTCCGTACCGGATGACGGATTCAAGTGGCGTGTAACACAAAGCTTAACGATAGTGAATTGACAGGCAAAAGTCTATGAGCAAGTTCTGTGCCGCCGGCAACGGTGTGTCATGCCTGTGCGGGTTATCCTCTTTGCGGCATCCTTCTCTCTTTGAAGCATCCTGATATTACCCTGCTGACGGTCGCGGATTGCAGGCGGTTCCGGGTATGTGAGAAAATTTCAGGCAGAACCGCATGATCATGCGGTGACAGGCAGGCCGGCATTTTGTATTCTGGAAATGCGATGAGGGAACAGTCTGAAGATTGTTTCCGTAAATGTTGACCTGCGAAGAGGATTTACAAGGTTTTCCGAGTTTACAAGAGAAGGCGTACGTTTTTGAGCGCGCTTATCCTTTCGTGTCCCGCACAGCCGGGATGCGGAAGGATTTTTTTTTTTGCCCCATTCTGCTGTTTCCGCCCGATACAAGCAAGACCCTTTATGCGCCATAATGTGGCGGATTGCTGATTGCTGTCCGGTTGCTGTCTTCAGTCCGGCTGTTTTTTTTGTTAGCGATTGCGTACCATCATGCAGGGTATATCGGCAGTGCATTTGTGCGTGAAATCAAAAAAAGAGGAGAGAATTTATGAACAACCGCAAAAAGACCATTATAAACAAAACCAATTCGCGCTCCGGATTGAACATCGGTATTGCTGTTCTGTCACACGGCCGGACAGTTGCGGAGAAAAATGATTTGCGCAGCGGCGAAAAGATGGAATTTGACCCGGGTGATGTATTGGTTCTTATCACTGACAAGCGTTCCAACTACGCGGTTCAGACGGGGGCAGGAACCTTGTTGTTTGGCTGGCAGGTCACAAACAGTCATCCGGATTTTCCCGACAAAACGGTTACTGCATACAAAATGAGATTTCTGGACGAAGATGACCAGGAAACATCCGAACACGATGGAGCCGATGATTCCGGAAGTACCCTGTTGCGGAGCTCAGGTGATGGCGATGACAAAGAAGACATAATTGTTATCGAACCGAAAGATCCCGAACCGTAAGCAGGTTTTTTTTATATTTAAATCCGATTGGCAACGAAAGGGTATAAAAAAAGCCCGGGCAGTGAGTCCGGCTGAAGTGTCACTCTTGATGCTCTGCACGACACAGCGGGATGCACAGGAGTGGGCAGAATGCACAGGAATGTATTGGAACTGCGGGATCGTATGAAACATGTAAAGATCATCGGGCTGTTCATTGCTGCAGTCTGGTTATCCGGAACAGATGCTTGCGCCGGGCAGACCGTTTCGGGGCACGGTTACCCGTTCATCACCAATATATCGGCAGAAGAATATGACGGACATGTACAAAACTGGGGCTTTACAACAGACGATGAGGGTATGTTGTTTGTGGCTAATACCGGAGAGGTACTCAGGTATGACGGTGTGCGGTGGCATTCCATCTCCGTCCCCGGCCGCAGAACCTTCAGCATAACAAGTGATTCAGATGGGACCGTTTTTGTCGGTGGGGCGGGCGATTTCGGCTACATTTCCCGGAGCTCACGAACACACTCCCGTTCATATGAATATGTTTCACTGCTCCCCGGTGTTGCTGACACTCTGAATATTGAAAATATCTGGGGTGTGGTCGCGGCAGAACCCGGTGTTTTTTTCCACTCCAACCGCTACGTCTTTTTTTATGACGGGGATCAGGTGCATTATCATGAAACCGACACCCGTTTTTCGCTGCTTTTCGAAAAGGACGGAAACATATATACGCGTGAGGCTGAAAAAGGGATAAAAAAAGTCCGGGCAAACACTCTTATCCCGTGGGAAGATGGCCGTTTTTTTTCCGACAGGTCTCTGATGGGTTATATGCAGACAGAAGAAAAAGAGTTTTTCTGTTCCTTTCGTAATTGCTATGAGTACGATGACGGTGATTTCCGTGAGTTTGACCATGGGGCGTCGGAGTACCTTGAACAGAACGGTATCGACAACACCAGAGTCCTGTCTGACGGCACATTGATGATCGCCACACGGAACGGAGGCATCGTCCAGCTGACCGCGGACGGTGAGGTCATTCGGATTCTGAACAGTGATAATGGATTACCAAGCAATTCCGTGTACGGATCATATGAGGATGACTCCGGTTCGCTCTGGCTGGCAACGGTCAACGGAATTTCACGGGTGGATGTAAGTCTGCCGTTTCGACGCTACGACCATCGCAACGGCATAAATGAAACCATCACTAACGTCTCCATGCGAAACGATACCCTGCTGCTCGCTTCGGCCAGCGGAGCCTTTCATATGGGACCGGATGGTGTTGCGCAGTTTCATGAGGGCAAGACGTTCTGCCGGAACTTTCACCACCACCGGTCGGGTCTCTACATGACATGCACCGAAGGGGTCTTCCGGTACGCAGACGGCCGGTTTGAGCAGGTGCTGTCGGAATTCCGTCCCAGGGCCATAGGTGAATTTCGCGGCGATACGCTGATTGCCGGCACTGGTGAAGAAATTCAGGTGATGCTTTTTGACGGTGGACAAAACGAGGTGCTGTACCGTTTTGAGGGCACCGGTCACCGCATCAAGTCCATAGCAAGGTGTTCTGATGATTTCGTCTGGATGGGAACCGAGGCGGACGGGCTTTATCGCCTTGAATTTGAAAAGGAAAACGGTAACATCACGGGGCACAAACTGACCTACGTTATGGATGAGGAGGACAGGCAAAGCCGTGTGTCGGTAGCCGAAATCGGAGGGGAAACATTCTTTCTGACAACAGGAAGGGGACTTATGAGTTATGATGCTGACGCAGATTCGCTGTTTCCGGCAAGCCGTTTTGGTGAGCGGTTTACAGAACCGGGGCTGCAGGTTTTCTGGGCGACGGAGGACAACGGCGGCAACGTCTGGTTTCGCGCCGGTGAACAGTATCAGGTTGCCCGTTTGCAGGATGACGGTACATACGATGTCGAAACCGGCCTGCTCAGCCGGATTGATGACCGGCAAAGCAATGCGATATATGCCGATGCCGGCGGACATGTCTGGTTTGCAACCGAAAAGGGGGTGATCCGGCATGACCCGGAAAGGAAATTTGATGAGTACCGGTCATTTGAAACAAAAATCGGTGATGTGCTTGTCAGGGGTGACTCTGTTGTTACCGGCGGCGACCCGGATGAACCTCTTGTCCTGGATTATGAGGACAACGATTTACGTTTCACCTTTTCGGCCCTGAGCTATCATCAGCCCGAGCGAACCGAATACCGCACCAAAATGGAGGGGTTCGATGACGACTGGCTCCCGTGGTCTGATGAAGTGCAGAGAGACTACACCAACATACCGGAAGGGCGTTACCGGTTTCTGGTTGAATCGCGGAATGTGTACGGGGTCACCAGCGAGTCCGTTCCCTATTACCTGGAGGTGCTGGCTCCCTGGTACCGCACATGGTGGGCCTACCTGATCTACATAATTACCGGCAGTCTTGTGATTTACACCGGTTACCGCATCCGTCTGCATCAGGTCACCCGTGTCCACCGGATGCGCAACAGCATTGCCAGTGACCTTCATGATGAGATCAGTGCCACGCTCAGCAGTATCAGCTTTTTTGCCAGGGCCATTGAAAACGAAAAACTCGGTGGTGACAAAAGCCGGTTTGTTTCCCTGATATCCCAGAGTGCCGGGGATGCCAAGGAAAAAATCACCGATATTGTCTGGGCCATTAATCCCGAGCATGATGACTGGAAGTCTTTTGCGTTGAAGTGCCGCAGGTATGCCTCGGATTGTTTCGAAAGTCATGGCATTGAATACGAGCTGGATGTGGATGGTGACATTCCCGGCAGGATGGACATGCAGGTGCGCAAAAATCTGTGGCTCATCTTCAAGGAGATGATAACCAACGCGGTGCGGCACTCCGGCGCCCGGTTTGTCCGGGTTTCGATGAAACATTCGGGAGGGCGGCTGCGCCTGGAGGTTGCCGATAACGGCAGTGGCTTTGACAGCAGCGAAAAGAAAAGCGGAAACGGCCTGAGGAATATTCGTGCCCGGGCCGGACAGATAGGCGGGCAGCTTGAACTGGATACCCGGCCCGGTGACGGAACCTGCTGGAAACTTGGAATCCGGCTGTAAGAAAACCGCATGATTATGCGGTGCATGAAGCTGAAGTATGTTTTAGTTTCTACTGTGCTTAATAAAATGACAGCAGATTCTGAAACCGTTATCATCACAAAGCCGGGGACTTATTTTGGAGACAATACAAATACCGGAAGCGGGACATAACGTGAGATCCGGAAATGCACGGATATCCGGAGCACAAAATATTATGGACAAGCAAACATCGTTGATTAATATTGGCATTGTGGAAGACAATGCATACATGCGGGACGGCTGGACGGCCTTTCTTGATCTGGAAGAGGATTTCAATGTCGTCGGAAGTTACGGCTCGTGTGAAGAAGCCCTTGAGTCTGCCGATTTGCAGCGCATTCATCTGATGATCATGGATATCGGTCTGCCCGGTATGAGTGGCATTGAGGGTGTCCGGCATATCAGGCAGCAGTATCCGGATATCGTCATCATTATGGCATCGGTATTTGATGATGACAAGCACATTTTCGATGCCCTGAAAGCCGGGGCAATGGGTTACCTGATGAAGAAAGTGAGTCCGGAAGAACTGGTGGATGCAGTACGCGACGCCTGGAACGGCGGATCACCGATTACTCCGAACATTGCCCGGAAAGTCATCAGCACATTCCACCAGGCAGGCGGTGAAAATGAACTGACCGAACGTGAGCATCAGATACTGGATAAACTGGCCACCGGTGTTTCCTACACGGCCATCGGCAAGGAAATTTATTTGTCCGTTGACGGAGTGCGGTACCATATCCGCAATATTTACCGCAAGCTGCAGGTACATTCCCGCTCCGAAGCCATTGCGAAAGGCATTTCAAAAAGACTGATAGACCCCGGAAAAACAACGTAACTAACCGGGCCCGGGCACCTTTGGTCCCGGGTAAATGCGATATAAACCTCGATTACAGACCCTGTCTCCCTGACCGGAGGCGGGGTTTTTTGTTTCCCGGCTGAAAAATTCCGGCAAATTCCGTATCTATAGCACAATTCATCATGTACCATTTCACGAACAGTCAAAATTTCCAGCCTATGAATTTCAAATCATTGTTACTGAATTTTCACAGAAAGGCGCTGATCGCAACGGCGATAGGCACTTTTCTTGCTTTTTACTCTGTTCCGGCCGCCGCAGAGGGAATAACCCCGCAGCAGCTTGCAGAAATCAAGCAGATCGGCACAGTCGTTGTATCGGAAGATGCCGGCTATGTGGCCTATACCAAAGTTATACAGCATGATCCTGTAGAAAAAAACGAGCCGAACGATCTCGAACTGTATCTTCTCGAGCTCGAGACCGGTGAATCCCGGATGGTGGAGCTTGCAAGCCGTCCCGGAAACCTTCAGGCAAGATCCGGACACAATACATTTTCGTTCACTACACGCGGATCCGAGGATGATGCTGTTTCGCTGTATGAGTTAGATCCGGAAACCGCTCAGATCACCCGCCTGTATCATCATGACAGAGGGGTTATGTCGTACAGCTGGAGTCCCTGCGGCAACCGGTTTTCGCTTGTGACGCGGGAGGACCTGGGCATTCCCGATAACCCGCTGCCCTACGAACCCACGGTGTATGAAGAGTATCTTCCCAACCGTGAAGCTTACATCGTTGATCTGACGGCTGATGAAGATGAAGCGCAGCGAATTGAGGTGGACGGTTCGGTCTATCTGATGGAATGGAGTCCTGATGGGGAAAAACTGGCCATATCGGAAACACCGACACCGCACATCGATGATTTCTATATGTTTCAGCAGGTCAAGGTGGTTGATGCATCGGACGGATCGGTCATCAATGAAATTAAAAATGAAGGGAAGCTGGGACAGATCACCTGGAGTCCCGACGGCGAACAGCTTGCCCTGCGTGCCGGCCACAATCTGCACGATCCCATTGACGGACGCGTCATGGTGGTCTCCAGTGAAGGCGGAGTACCCGAAAATATCTATCACGAATTCGAAGGAAAACTTGAACAGATTTCCTGGTCCGATGACGGCCGCATACGCTTCATTGCCAGCGAAAGCACAAAAAGGTCCTTCGGCGCCATCAACCCGGACGGAAGTGGTTTTGAGCGGAAAGTTGACACCGATGGTCCGATCCTGAATGCGTTCAGCTATGCAGATGACGGCACCGTTGTATTCCGAGCTGAGACATCCGAACATCCCAATGAAGTGTTTGTAATGGAGCCCGGCGGCAGTCCCGAAAGGCTGACGGTATCCAACGACTGGCTTGAGGATGTTCCGATGGGACGCCAGGTGGTTATCAGCCACGATGCGCGCGACGGACGCAATATTGAAGGACTCCTGATCTATCCGGTCGAGGAAGACGGCGGGCCGTATCCGACCATAGTCATGGTTCACGGCGGTCCGGAGGCACACTACAGTGACGGCTGGCTGACGGGATATTCGCTCCCGGGGCAGGTAGCTGCCGACCGGGGTTTTGCCGTGTTCTATCCGAATTACCGGGGCAGCACGGGGCGCGGCCATGAGTTTATCACATCGAGTCAGGCCGACCTGGCCGGTGCGGAGTTTGATGACATTGTTGACGGCGTGGATTATCTGATAGAGCAGGGCATCGCCGATGAAGATCGCATCGGGGTTACCGGCGGTTCCTATGGCGGATATGCCACTGCGTGGATGTCGACCCGCTATTCGCACCGGTTTGCAGCCGGCGTGATGTTCGTGGGCATCAGCAACAATTTATCCAAGTGGGGAACCAGCGACATTCCGGAAGAACTGTATCTGGTGCATTCGCGCAAGCGGATCTGGGATGACTGGCAGGGCAATCTTGAGCGCAGTCCGATCTATCATGTAGACAATTCCCAGACACCGCTGCTGATCATGCACGGGGAAGAAGATACCCGGGTGCATCCGGGGCAGTCGCTCGAACTGTATCGCCATATCAAGGTCCGCAAACCGGAAGTTCCGGTCCGGCTGGTATGGTATCCTGATGAGGGGCATGGCAATACGCGCTCCACATCCCGGTTTGACTACAATCTGAGAATGCTTCAGTGGTTCGAGACCTATCTTCTCGAGGACGATCCGGAAATGCCGGGGTTTCATCTTGATTTCGAGGAGCTGGGTGTGGAACTGCCCGCGGAAGAGTGATTTTCTGAAGCAGAGCATAGGAGAAAATCACTTGTGAAAATATGGATGAGGAATTTTCGGCTGTGAAAGGCATCCGGGGGTTCCTCTTCTTTTTTTTGAGTTTATTGATTCATTTTTGCTTTGCTGATCAACGTGAGACGAGATTCCCTGTAACATGATGACACGGAAATAACATAAAAGTTGTGATTAATATGGCTTCAAGTAACGATAGAAAGTGGATCGGTGCGCATGTGAGCGCGGCGGGCGGTGTTGACAATGCGCCGTTGAATGCCCGGGAAATCGGGGCCAATGCCTTTGCTCTGTTTACCAAAAACCAGAGACAGTGGAAAGCAAAGCCGCTGGATCCGGCCGTGATCCGATCATTCCGGGAGCGTTGTGAGGAGATGGGGTTTGAAGGGAAGAAAATCCTTCCGCACAACAGTTACCTCATCAATCCGGGCCATCCGGAAAAGGAGGGGATTAAAAAATCCCGAGCCGCCCTGCTTGATGAAATGCAGCGGTGCGAGCAGCTGGGGATCCCGCAGCTGAACATCCATCCCGGAAGCCACCTCAGGAAAATCAGCGAAGAGAAGTGTCTGGAGCGCATTGCCGGGACGGTCGATCTGATGCTGGAACAGACCGAGGGAGTGACGGTTGTACTTGAAAATACGGCAGGACAGGGGAGCAATCTGGGCAATCGTCTTGAGCATATCGCCGGGGTCATCGGTCAGGTGGCCGATCCTTCGCGTGTGGGATTTTGCATTGATACCTGTCACGCCCATGCAGCCGGGTACGATCTGCGCACACCGGAGGCGTATGAGGACTTCATGTCGGAGGCCGACCGTATCATCGGACTTGACAAGCTGTGCGGATTGCATCTCAACGATGCCAAATCGGAGCTGGGAAGCCGGGTGGACCGCCATGCGCCGCTCGGTGAAGGGACGATGGGCACCACCGTATTTGAGAAGATCATGAACGATGAAAGGCTGGAACAGGTGCCCATGATACTTGAGACCACCGAACCGGCCCGCTGGGCGGACGAAATCGCCTGGCTTCGCTCATTGTAGGATCAACTGACATTGCAATCTGTCATTGACATTCTGTGCCTTTAAGCCTTTAACAAAAAAACGGTTATCCGGTCCATTCAAGGCTCCGGATAACCGTTCGTTGTTTTACGTCTGTGAAATTGCGGGCTGACCGGAGCAAGTGTCCCGGATCAGCAGCGGGTGTTACTATTTCAGAAGCATCATGGTGCGGGTCAGGGTCACATCACCTGCCTGCAGGCGGTAGATGTAGGTTCCGCTTGAAAGTGAAGTGGCGTCAAACTCGACTGTATGAACACCTGCATCCTGAACTCCGTCCTGCAGAACGGCGATGCGGCGGCCCTCCACGGAGAAGACTTCAAGAGTTACGCCGGCTGTTTCCGGAATGGCGTATTCAATACGCGTGTCCGGGTTGAACGGGTTGGGGTAGTTCTGTTCCAGCCTGAAGTCATCGGGAATTTCAGTTTCGGTGACGGGTGCGGAGGTGTCATCAGTGAGCACCCATGCAAGATTGGTAATAGCTACAGGGCCGCTTTCCTGCTGCTGGACCTGACGGAACAGAAATACCGGCGATTCAAGATCGAAGTTCAGCTCAGCCGATGCCGTTTCGTTTTCTTCCGAGAGGGTGAACTGTCCGGCCGGTCCGACGGGATCCGTACTCATCTGAGGCAGAATAAACAGCTCAAAGGCCACATCGGCGGCTGTCAGTTGTTCGTAGTCAAATGTAATGATACCTTCGGTGTGCTCTTCGGCGGGCGTGCTTCCGGGAGTTTTTTCAGCACCGCTGCTGCCGTTGTTTGCGGACAGGAGCAGAGTTCCGTCCAGCGAAACGTTCTCATCGGCACCCTGGAAAGCGGCCAGGTTTCCGGCTTCAATGGTATAACCTGCGTCGTGGAAAACCGCATCCCCGGTCACGGAGGCCCGGAACAGATCCTCAGCGGTGACATCGCCTTCAAGGGTGGCTTCGCCGTCATCCTTTTCGATGATCAGCTGGTAGTAGGGGAGTCCGGCAATTCCGGAAACGGACTGATCGTTTTCACCGACAAAACGGGCGATAAATTCATCGATTTCAAGAATGGAAGCCTGATCTGCAGTCAGTTCCAGAGAACCTTCCAGCTCGAAAACGGCATCATCGAGGTCCAGCTCGGAGGTGGCATCCACCAGAATCTCTACATCCCCGGCGGCGTAAAGTGTGCCGTTGTCCATGTCCAGGATTCCGCTGCCCGATGCCTGGAAACGGGCGTATTCACCTCCGACGGTAATGGTGGCGTCATCGAAATCAAACTCACCGTTGTCTTCGGCGAAGACATACAAATTGCCGCCAACGGTGATTTCAGAGTCATCCACGTCGATGTTTTCGTCGCCGTCGGCTGTGGCTTTGGACAACCGGATGATCAGGTCATTGCCCACAGTGACGGTTGACTCGTCCATATCCACCTCGCCTTCGCCATTGGCGCCTTCCGGACGGTGATGGGTGAGTTCCATGTTGTTGCCGACGGTCAGCACAGCAATGCCGAATTCCAGGTCTTCCACACTGTTGGCGTCGATGTCCAGATTGCCTTCGATGGTCACATCCGACTCGTCGAGATCGATGATTCCGCCGCTGTTCATGATCCATTCGGAATTGCCCTGAACCGTGAAGGAAGAAGCATCAAAATCAAATTCGCCATTGTCCACGGCGTTGATGTACAGATTTCCACCTACCGTTATCACGGCATCATCGGCATCAATGTTCTCATCGAAGTCGGGTTCGTCCTTGGAAACGCTGACGATCATGTCGCCGGCAACGGAAATTTCGGCATCATCCATGTCGATTTCGCCGAAGCGCCCGTCGACGGGACCGCGGTGGTGCGTAATGGTAAAGTCACCGCCGATGGAGAGCAGGACATCATTAAAGTCAAAATCGCCTTCGCTTTCCATGTCGATGGTCATGTCGCCGTTTACCGTGACGCTCTGGGTATAGACTTCATCATCGCGGAAACGGGGATTGCCGTCGTTACGGGCTATGATATGGAGATGATTAAGATCGGGTATGACGTATTCGTAATCTGAGTTGCCGTCATAGACGCGGTGTTCGAGGGTGCCGGTGAGTTCATAGCGGGCGGATTCTCCGCGCAGGCGGATGTCGTCGCCCACGACAAATGTGTTGCCGTGATCGCGGAACATGGCCTCATTGCGGTATTCGGTCCGGAAGTTATTGAGGGTTTGCAGGACGGTGGTGTCATCCTGGTTCCCGTTGTTATTTTCTGACAAAGCGGCCAGGTTGAATTCGCCGGTCACTTTTTCAGAACGGAAGTTGTAGACCAGGAAGTGTGCGCCGGATCCGGCACTGATGGTCTGATCGCCGTTTTCACGGTAATCGAAGCTCCAGACACGGGCGGGATCGTCATATTCCCAGGTCAGATCTCCGGTGAGGACCAGGTCGCCTTTTGCCACCAGCAGTCCGCCGCCATTTTCGGTGAACGATACGGTGATGTCGTCCAGTGTGACGGTGTAATCCTGAGCGAAAGTGATATCGGCATCGGTATCGATAACCAGGACGGTTTCCTCACCGCCGACAGTCCAGTCGCCGTCGGTTTCGGCTTCTCCGGATATGATGAATTCCTGATTATCTGCGGTGAAGCTTTCCGGATAATCCCCGGCATCATCCTGCCAGCTGGTGGTTTCGTTCAGCGGACCTTCCTGGAACACGTATGATGTATTCTGAGCAAGAGCTGCCGTGGATGAGATTATGACTGTAAGAAGGCAGCAGAGTAGAAATCGGTACATAGAAATAGGATGTGTGAGTCATGGTTTCATTGCATATGCGTTCACAATACGCAGAAAGGGACCCATTTTCAACCACCGTAACCGTTGCCGGGCGGTGTGTCACATTCTTACTTGACCACCATCATGATTTTGATGGAGCAGACCCTGACACTGTAAAAAAGTGTGTCACATTCTTACTTGACCAGCATCATCTGACGGCTGCGCACAAAGTCACCGGCCTGCAGACGGTACAGGTAGACTCCGCTTGAAAGATGAGCGGCATCGAATGTGACCGTGTGATCGCCGGCACTGCGACGGCCATCCACCAGGGTAGCAACGCGCCTTCCCTGCAGATCAAAAACCTCAAGGGTGACGCTGGATGATTCCGGCAGCGAAAATGCAATGCTGGTGACCGGGTTGAACGGATTCGGATAGTTCTGGCCAAGCACGAAAGAATCCGGGCGTCCGGCATCCGGTTCGCTGTATGTTTCGCTTGCATCCATCAGAAAAGTGCTGCCATCAGAAAGCACAACGAGCAGGCCGAAGCCGGGGCCGTCTTCATTGTTCTGCGGCTCCAGAAATCCGGAAGCCAGAATAATGGCCCCGGATCCGGCTGCTGCAGACAGATCTCCGGTGATTTCGATCAGGGGATCGCCGGAACTGTCTCCATCAAGCCCGACATTGAACTGGTAATCGGAGGCCATAGCCGTAAACATTTGGGTTTGATCGGTGTAGGATGCGCCGTCCATTAGTGCCGGACCGTCCTGAATCCAGATGTCCACGGCCGGAGCATCGGTGACACCGTGCCAGAGAACAAAGTTCACCAGTTCCCCATCATCGGCAGAAGGCGTGGTTTCCAGGATATGCAGGTTGAATCCGGTAGCTTCTCCGTCCGGATTGGCGGCAAATCCGTCACCGCTCACGCCGCTGGAAATGATCGAATAGGATCCGCCCTCGGAGAAAACGGCATCATCCATGGTGAACAGGGCATCCTCTTCATCCGGATCGGCACCATGTCCGAAGACGCTGATCTGCAGCGAACTGTCGGCAGGGAGCGTAACAAGGGATGAGGCTTGCCGGAATGCGACTTCTTCGGCAAACAGCTCGTCATTTATATATATATCCAGCACATCAATGGCCGGATCGGCAGCATTATGGATCAGCCGGGCGCGGGCAACGGGGCCGGCGGGATCTTCGCCCGGAAGCATCCACTCCAGATCGCTGATGGCAACACTGCCGCCCGATGCCTGCTGGTCCTGAAGAAAAACGATGTAAGGATGGTCGTTATCGAAGGACAGGGTGCCGGTTGATTCCGTCTCATTCTCTGCGGACAGGGTAAAACTTTCAAACGGCTCGGCAGGATCTTCGGGAAGCTCATCCTGAATAAACAGGTCAAAACGGACATCACGGCCGGTGAGTTGTTCGTATATAAAGGAGATCTGACCGGAGCCGTTGTCTGCCGCAGGATTTGCGGAGCCGCCGCTTCCGTTTTGCAATCCCTGCAGGACAGGATTTTTGGTGAGCGGCGTTTCAGTCAGAAGCAGTTCGCCCGTAAAATCAAAAGCATTGCCTGATCCCCTGAATACAGCGGCATAGCCGGTTGCCAGGGTATGTCCCCCGTCACTGAAAACAGCATCATT
This sequence comes from Natronogracilivirga saccharolytica, assembly GCF_017921895.1. NCBI lineage: Bacteria > Pseudomonadati > Balneolota > Balneolia > Balneolales > Cyclonatronaceae > Natronogracilivirga > Natronogracilivirga saccharolytica. The sequence continues at coordinate 64,815 of NZ_JAFIDN010000005.1, read as the reverse complement.
TTCCAGGTCGATGGTGACCATGGAGGAAGCGGTGAGATCGCTTTGCAGGTTGACGAAACCGCCGTCTTTTTCGATGCCGAAAGTATGCACGGTCACGCTGTGGAGTCCGGAAAGGGTCTGATCGGAAGAGCCGGAAAGGGTCAGCCCGAACTCTTCGCTGTCCAGAGTGCTTTGGTCTGCGGCGTCGATGGTGACATTGCCGCGGGCATTCAGGCTTGAATTTGCAAAGTCGGTTCCGGAGGTTTCGTCAAGCAGGATATCCAGGTTTTTTCCCGATATGATGATGCCATCGCCCAGATTCAGGCTGCTTTGATTGTATCCTTCGAGAAAAAGGCTGCCGTTCGGGATCTCGATAACGGCTTCGCTCAGTGCAAGCACGCCGTATTCCAGAGCAAGAAGGTTCATATCCGATTCCGCGACGATTTCAGCCCGGTCAAGGTCCAGGTTCGGACTTTCATCCGGTTCATCGCCTGAAAGGGTTATGTTGAAATTGCCTACGATGTCAATGATGGCCTGCTCACCTGCAACCATGCCTGCTCCGCCGGAGTTTTCCGGGCGATGGTGTGTGAGGTCAACATCCTGCATAACAAAGATATAGGATGTTCCGAACCGAAGGTCGCCGCGGCTTTCGAGACCGAATGCCAGATTGCGGTCGATGTAGACTTCGGTGTCGTCGAGATCGATGGTGCCGGCGCCGGACAGGCTGACATCCACATCGCCCTGAATATTGAAAAGGGAGGAGCCAAGGTGTGCCGATCCGTACCCGGAGGCGTCCAGGAAAACACTTCCCCCGACGGAAAACGCCCCGTTTCCGGCAAGGATGCCTGCCGTCTGACTTTCTTCCTGGCCGGATACATTCAGGTACAGGTCGTTGTCGACTGTAATAATTGCGTCGCTGAAGTCGGCAATGCCCTGCCCGGGCGATTCTTCGGGCCGGTGATGGTCCAGGGTTAAGTTGCCGCCGATGATCAGTTCCACATCGTTGAATTCCAGGTCAGAGCTGCTCTCGATATCAGCCGTGAAATTACCGTTGACGGATATTTCCCGGGCGTGGTTCTGCGCGGACCGGAAACGCGGATTGGCGTCACCCCGTGCGATGAGATTAAGGTTGTTCAGCTGCGGTGCGACCGCAATATAATCGGCACTTGCACCGGAGACCTGATGGGTGAGCGTTCCGGCGAGCTGGTAGGAGTCGGCAGCGCCGTCAAGTGAGATATTTCTGCCGGCCATGATTGTATTTCCGTTGTCGCGGAACAGGGCGTTGTCTGTAAAATCCAGATCGAGGTTGTTCAGTGCGTGCAATACGACGGTCGGGGCATCATGTGCGAGGAGGTCAAATGTGCCCTCTGTGGCATCCGCCTGAATATCAAAGGCCATGAATTCGGACTGGTCACCGGCGGTGACGGACTGGCTGCCATCCTGCCAGAAAATGAGGGACCAGACGTCTTCGGGTTGCTCATACCCCCATTCTGTGCCGTTTTGCACGACAATATCGCTGTTGGCAATCAGGGTGCCGCCAGCCTGATCGCCGAATTCGATGGTGATGCCGTCGAAGGTAACGGTATTGCCGGCCGGGAAGGTGATATCAGCATCAGTGTCGATAATGAGGCGGGTTCCGGCGCCGGAAAGTAACCAGTCATCATCTGTGGCGGCTTCACCTTCAATGATGAACGTTTGTCCGTCATCGGTGAAGTTTTGGGGGTCGCCCGACCAGCTGTCCGGATCGTTAAGCGGACCACTGTCGTGGGTGAAAACCTGAGCCCGGGATACCAGGGAGCCGGCGAGCAGAATGATGGTCAGGATGCAGAAAAACCGTACAAATTTGCGCAAAAGGGCAGTCGTATCACGATATTCCATACCAATAGCCTTGAGATGTGTAATAGTGTCGTAGATGATTAAGAAGATTAAGAAATCTTAATATTTACGATACGCAATGCTACAGATATAGTCAAACGTGTATTTATTATCCGTTTTGCTATTTAATCGGTCGCTATGAACGGGCCTTCAAGTTACGTGACGAGCATCATGGTTGCTTTATGACCATCATGGTTGCTTTATGACCATCATGGTTGCTTTACGAGCATCATGGTTACTTGACGAGCATCATGGTTCGGGATTTGGTGAAATCACCGGCACGGATACGATAGATATAGGTTCCGCTTGAAAGATGTGATGCATCGAATTCGACTTCAAACCTGCCGGCTTCACGGGTTTCGTTAACCAGTGTGGTGACTTTCTCCCCGAGTGAGTTGTAAACCTCCAGTGTGACATGTGCCTGCTCCGGCAGTTCAAAGGCAATCTGCGTTTCGGGATTGAAAGGATTGGGGTAGTTCTGAGAAAGTGCAAACTGTTCAGGCTGCTCGTCCTGATCCGCCTGAGTCCCTGTTTCATCCAGAAACAGTCCGAATACTCCCTCTTCGGCAGTTGTGATTGTAACGGTTTCGTTTTCTGTGTCAATGTCCGCCTCGCCGGCTGAAACCCAAGCGTCCTGATCATCATCACGAATACGGACAGAAAGCCGCTCCTGGTCCCCGGAATCGATGTCCAGATCATCAAAATGGACGGAAACCTCCAGGCTGTATTCATCACCGGTCTGCATGGCCTCGAAATGAACGCCGAGAGACTGCAGTTCATCTGAAGGTTCCGGGGCTTCGTGGACCGGGTCGAGCGAATAGTTCAACGGATGGGTACTCAGGATGGCACCATTGTCGAGATGCAGCCGGTAAATTTCATTGCCTTCGGCATCATCGTGGGCTCTGAAAGCGTTGTCGTCCCCGCCGGTGACAACATTGTTCTTCAGCGTGTTGTCATTTGCTGCCCATAGCCTCAGGCCGTGATTGCCACTACCGGATATTTCGTTGTTTTCGACGAGGTTTCCGGTACCGTCAACGATCCGGATACCGTCACGGTTGTTGTCTGCCACCGTATTGCCAATGATCTGGTTGTCGCTGCCGGAAATGCGGAACCCTTCCCGGTCATTGCCTTCAGCATGATTGTCCTCAAGCACATTTCCGTCACCGCGGATATCAAAGCCGGTTTCGCTGTCATCACCGGATCCGATGGCCGTGTTTTCTTCAAGAACGTTGTTATGACCGTCGCTGATCACACGGAATGCATAGTCTTCAACATTTTCAGCTGTGTTGTTCCGGAAGAGGTTTTCTTCGGTATCCCGGAATATGAAACCGTAGCGCCGGTTATTCTCTGCGGTATTGTCTTCTATGACGTTTCCGGAGCCACCTTCACGGACGACCACACCATCCCGGTTATCGATAAAGCTGCTGCCGGTTACCAGGCCTTCGGTGGAGTTGGTGAGCCAGACGCCGGCCTGGCCGATGGTTTCGGCAGTCAGATTTTCAATATGAACGCCGCTGACATTTTCAAACTGGATGCCGTAACGGAACTCTTGAATGGTGAGATTCTTAACGGCAAGGTTGTCGGCATCGGCAGCCAGCACGGCCGTACCGCTGCCGGAACTTGAAATTGTGGCGTCGTTTCCGTCAATCTCAACATCCCCGGCCGTTATCGTGATGCAGTCATCATGCTCTTCGGCCGGTTCAAGATCACCGCTGATCTCATATTCCCCCGGTTCGCTGAGCTCGCGGCATTCGCTGATCACAAAGTCTTCTTCGCCGTTCGGGTCGTCCGGGTCATCATCATCGTCACCATGCGGATCCGTTTCCAGCCAGGGGTCAAACCGGATGTTTGCATGAACCTGATCGCCGCTGCCGTCAGAAGAAGTGCCGGTTTCGGGATCACTGACGAAACCGGACGGCCCGTCAGACGCACCCCACCAGTTCTCTCTTGCGTCAACCAGGTCCCCGGAAGAAGTGACACCGGTACTGTTTCCGGTAATACTGTTTTGACGGAGGACGGTGTTTGAAGCATCGTCATAAACACCGTTTCGCGTGTTGTTTTCGATAATATTGTCTTCCAGGGTCGTATTTTCGGTGTTCCAGCGGACATGGATGCCGTCACGCTGGTTATTGTGGGTATGATTCCCGGCAACCGTGACGCTGTCCATGCTTCTGCGGACATGAATGCCGTCCTCTTCAGCCTGAGTGGCAACATTATCCTGCACTAAATGGCCGGTACCTGTATTCTCAATCAGGATTCCCATAGTTGCATTGCCGGTTGCCTCGTTGTTACTGATCACATTCCGTGCACCGCCTTCAACGAGAATGCCCTCACCGCCGCCGGTGACCGAACTGCTGTCCACTTTGGAGTCAAAGGTTTCGGTCAGTGTGATTCCGCCGCGGGTGGAGGTGGTATGATCCGTCACATGGATGTCGGTGACGGTTACGTTTTGTCCGTGCGCAAGCTGGATTCCTGAAGCAACCTGATCAAAAGTGTATCCGGAGATTTCAAGGTCGGACACATTCACGGCGATAATCTGAGCAGCATCCGGATCGATGTCGGTATTCTCATCCCCGCGGATATAGACCAGGGGCGCACCGTTGATGGTGTTCCCGGAGATATCTTGCAGAAAATAATCCGGATCGAAATCACTTACCCTGCCGCTGAGTACCATGCCTGTGGTAAAGCTGTTGTTTTGCACAGTGGCATTGGTTGAGGCGGATACCGTCAGGTCATAATCATCGGCGGTGACGTCGTTATCTTCAATTAATATGTTGTCGCTGCCGGCAGATACCAGTATGCCGCTTTGCTGGTCTGAGACGGTGTTTTGCGAAATAGTTACGTCGTTCAGCTCCCGTGACCAGATACCGGTGCCGATTTCGCGTCCGGTGACATCATTGCCGATGACCTGTACACCGGAGTTCTCGGAAAGGTGGATTCCCCGGGAGTTGCCGCTGACATAATTGGAGTCGACGCGCACATCGGATGACCGGCGGAAGTCAATTCCGTGCTGACCGTTGTCTGTGACGGTGTTGTGGGTGGCCGTGAAATTGCTGCCCGTAGCGCGCAGGTCACTGTGATAAATGCCGGCTTCCTCGTTTTCGCTGACCACGTTGTTGGTTATCAGGGCACCGTCGGTGCGGTTGAAACGGATACCGCTTCCGTTGTTTTCAACGACATTATCCCGTATCACGATTTCCTCATTTCTGCTGACATAGATACCTTCATCAGTGAAGTTCCGGATTTCCAGTCCGCTCACCGTCACATGATTGCCGGAAATAGTCAGACCGGTATCATAATCAGAGTTTCCGTCAAGAACAGGAGATGCACCGTCTGCAGAGGCAAGAGTAAGGCTGTCAGAAAGAAACAGTCTTTCCTGATATACACCGTCCTCCAGGCAGATCCGGTCAAAAATGGATGCGGCATCAATGGCGTTCTGGATAGACTCCCCTTCTGCAACCGTTGCGTCACAGTCCGGTGCCGGTTCATCCGGCTGAATGTGCTGCTGCGCTCCGGCTGTTGCTGCAGACAGGAAAAAAAGCCCTGCGGCGGCAAGAATTATCAGGGCTGATGTGGCTGGATGGATATGGTCTTTTTTCCGTAGAAAGGTATGCATGCTGAATCCCGAGTTTGGTCCCGCAAAAAACCCGGAGATCAGCTGAATGCTGATCATTCAGACCGTAAAAAGCGGGCGCTGGCTTCCGGTTGCAGTATCTTGATACAGTTAAAAGGAGGCCGATGCGAGACCTTGTTTGTGTTTGATTTATTCCTAAGTAACTGAAAATAAACAAACAAAATGGCGATGTCAACGCAGTTAAAACACACTACTCGCGGATCACCCGGAACCCGGTAACCTCCAGTCTGTGATCAGGACGGGAATCGTCGCGACTGTCCGCATAATCCAGCACGGAGAATCCGTAAACGGTGTAGGGATGCGAAGCGCCGGCGTTATCACCATCACCACCCCGTTTTCCGCCGGCATCATCTCCATCATCTCCATTATCGAACCACTCGGCCACATTGCCGCCCAGGTCGTAGATCTCGGCATCGCCCGCGGTAACCGGATCAAACGATCCGACCTCACGGATGAGCCGGTCAGCCGTCAGATTATCCAGTTTGTTCCGGAGCAGGCGCACATCGTCCACGGTGATGTCGTAACCTGCCAGATGGTTCAGGGTGTTTTGCGATGCTCCGGAGCGGCGTGCGATCCGGTGCAGGGCCTGTGCTTCTCCGGCATCGGGAAGGCGGTAGGTATCCCCGGTGTGTCCGCTCAGCCAGCCGGCATAATCCCTGGCCTGATCGAGCGAAATTCCGCTGGCCGGATAATTGCCGTGCAGGGGGTGGAAGGTGTGTGTAGAATCAAAAGACCGGAACTGCTTGTTGGTCACGACAAAGCGTCCCACCGAGATGGTATCATCGCCGACCGGTACCACTTCGGGGATGAGCTTGCCGCTGTTGCGGATGCCGTAATAGCCGTTATCGCTTTCCAGGCTGTCGCGTTTCATGATATCAGCAAGCGGGCTGTCATCCTTGAAGGCGCGGTTGGGCTCCTCGTAGGTGCCGAAAAGGTAGCGGTCAAACCAGTCGATCTCCTCTTCGAGCTTTCGTTTCTGATGCGACAGCTGCCCGAGGCTGTGCGGTTCGCCGGGGAACCAGAGGAACCGGACGGGTGCCTTGCCGATCTGCTGCAGTGCGCGGTAGTGCTCCCAGCCCTGATCCCGCGGGACGGCCCGGTCTTCGCTGCCGAACGAAATGATGGTCGGCGCTTTCACCTGCTCCATCCGGAAAAGGGGCGATTTTTCGATGTACCTGCGGTTGTAAAAGGTGCCGTCGGTGCTGTCCCATGGCGCCCCGCCGATGTAGCTCTGGTCGAAGCGCACACCGAACTGGCAGGTGCCGTAGTCGGATACCCAGTTCACATTTCCGGCTCCGGCGCCGATGACGCGGAACATATCCGGATACTCAATCGACAGGGCAATGCTCAGAATGGATCCGTTCGACCATCCCATCGTCCCAAGCGAATCGGTGTCGATCTTGCCGGCTTCATCCAGGGCTTCGATTCCATTGACGATATCGGTCAGCTCCAGTTCATAGTAACGGCCCTTGATGGATTCAACAAACTCCAGTCCGTGTCCGGACGAGCCGTGATAATTCGGCATCAGCACAAACGCCTCTTTTTGCGACAGGATGTGCGGGAAGTAGGCCCAGGACATGTTCCACCAGTCGAGTGTGACTGCAGCGGGACCGCCGCGAATGGCCACCATCAGCGGATACTGGCGGTCGGGATCGTAATCTTCGGGATAGTAGAGGATGCCGTTGACCTCCCTGTCTTCGGCCCCGGTCCAGCGGAAAATTTCGGATTCGGCCAGGTGCTTGCCGGCCAGTCCGCTGTTGAGTTTGGCCAGTTCTTCGCCTTCCGATAATCTTGCGCTGCGGCGGCGGATGTCCAGCTCGCCGAGCCGGTACTGCGGCATGGTGGATGCGGTGGAATGGACGAAGACCATCTGCTCACCGTCATCGGCAAGTGCAGCCACAGCAACGCGGCCATCATGCTTGCCGGCATCCACTTCGCGCTTGCGCCAGTCGCCGTTGCCGCGCCGCTCGTAATGAGCCAGTTTGCGTGTCGGACCATTGGCCAGCGAGGCCAGCACGTCATTCCCTGTGACCTCGAACCCCGAGCCCAGTCCGCGGTCCCAGTCAAGGGGAACCCGGACGACACTCAGCGGTCCGTCCGGAGTCTCGCCCGCCGGCAGGAACTCATACTCATCAGGCGAGTCTTTGGGGAGGCTTTCAAAATCGTCATCGCTGTCGGAGCCGTGTTCTGAAAAGATCTGATCCAGCTCAGCGGTACCGGGGAGGTCGAGGTAGTAGAGTTTTGAAACACCGGCGCCGCTCCACCGGGGATCGGATGAGTGCACCGCCGTAAAATAGATGCCGTCGTCGTCATCGGTGAACTCAAAACTGCCGGGCGTCTGCATGCCTTTGAGGATGCGGATCCGCTTGCCGGATTCCAGGTTGCGCAGGTAGTAGGATGGAGGCGGCTGGGCATCGGCGCCGTAATGCGGACTGCGATGGTGTCCGGTCACCGCATACCGGCCATCGCCGGAGACAGCATAGGCGGATATGGGATGCTCATTGTCGGTCAGGCGGTTGATCTCTTTGGAACCGGGATCGAAGGAGAACAGCCGGCGCGGTTTGAACGTCACGGTGTCTTCGATGACGCGGGTGTTGTCTTCGGCCTGCTTGCGTTCCAGTTCGATGAGCAGGTCGCCCTCCTCGGAAAGGAAAGTTATGGTGCCGTCGTCCAGCTGGCGCAGGCTGCTGATGCCCTCGTCAAATTCGTGAACCTCGTAGGGTTCGCCGCCGAGCAGGTCCAGGGCCCACAGCGTGTTGCCGTCATCACGGGTGGAAGTGAAATAGAGTTTGCGTCCGTCCTTCGAGAATACCGGATTGCGGTCGGATTCCTCCGAACGGGTAAGACGGATGGTGAGGTACGGTTCGTCGTTATCGCCCTCACGGTCGAGCCGGGTCAGGTACAGGTCGGTCACATTCCGGTCCTTTTCCGATGAGTTCCGGGATTTTACCCATGCGACCTTGTTGCCGTCCGGCGAAAAAGTGAACTGGCTGGCCGATTCCTGCGACACAATATCGGACGGGGTCCAGTGGTCATTGCCTGCGCGGGCCTCGGACGGATATATCAGCGACATCAGGACGATGAGCAGTGCGGCTGTTCCGGCGGTGAAGAGACTGGAGAAACAGCGGCCGGTCATTCCGGCAGAAAGCGGTCGTGGCGTACGGGTTGGATTCATAGTTTCAGATAGGGTATGTGACAAGTGTTGAAACGATAAGATTGAAAATAGAGCTTTAATGATTGACACTCTGATGAATGGTGTTAATGATAAGCAAAAGTAACATTAACCGGAATAGCGGCAAAACCGGCACCGTTGCGATTCGGAAAAAGCGTGATTAAAATCCTTTTGCGCCTGTGTGGTTAATGGTCTGATATTATATTCTGATATTATATATTGATGAATCATAAGCTGACAGGCGATGTTTCAAAACTTCAAACAGAACACAGACTTCGGAACATATATGACACTGGAAGATATCAACCATCCCCATAAAGGCCAGCCGGTGCTGGAGAAAGGACGACGGCCGGAAGATGCGGCCGCGGCAGTCATCCTGCTGCACGGAAGAGGGGCCTCGGCTGAAAGTATTCTGAGCCTTGAACGCAGCTTGCGGGATACCGTGCGCAGCGATCTGGCATGGCTGGCACCGCAGGCCAATTATCATACCTGGTATCCCTACCATTTCATCCAGCCCGAAGAGAAAAACGAGCCGTCACTGACATCGGCGCTTAAAATCGTGGAGGAGCTTCTGGAGCGGCTGTCCGCGGCCGGCATACCCCGGGAAAAGACGGTGATTGCGGGTTTTTCGCAGGGAGCCTGCCTGTCACTCGAGTATGCGGGGCGGAATCCGGGCCGCTATGGCGGGGTTCTGGCGCTGAGCGGCGGGCTCATCGGCGAGACTGTCGACGATGCCAAATACCAGGGTTCAATGGAAGAGACGCCGGTGTTTCTGGGATGCAGCGACTTCGATCCGCACATTCCCGAAGACAGGGTGCACGAATCGGCCGAAGTGTTTGAACGCCTGGGGGCGGATGTGACCAAAAAGATATACGAAGGCCTCGGGCATACCATCAATAAAGACGAGCTCAATTATTTCCGGAGGATGCTTGAGGCGTTGTGAGGCTGCTGCCGGAAAACGGAGCGGGGAAAATGACGAAAACCTGAGAGGAAGATTATGAAAATGGATGTGATCAACCCGGTGAACGGTGAGAAAACCGCAAGTTATGAGGTGATGTCCGATGAGGTGATGATGCAGGTGCTCGACCGCACTCATGCGGCATGGCTGGAGTGGCGGACGGTCGGTTTCGATGAGCGAAGCAGGCTGATGCGGCGGGCGGCGGAGCTTCTGCGCGAGCGTTCGGACCGTTACGGGCGGATGATTACCGGGGAGATGGGCAAGACATTGAAATCCGCCGTTGCGGAGGTGGAAAAATGTGCCTGGGTGTGCGATTATTACGCAGAAAATGCGGAAGAATTCTTGTCCGAAGAGCATATCGAAACTGATGCATCCGGGAGCTTTATAACATACAATTCCATTGGTGTCGTTCTTGCGGTCATGCCCTGGAATTTTCCTTTCTGGCAGGTGTTCCGGTTTGCGGCGCCGGCGCTGATGGCCGGCAACACGGGCCTGCTTAAGCACGCCAGCAACGTACCCGGATCGGCGCTGGCCATCGAAGAAGTGTTTCGCGATGCCGGGTTTCCGGAACATGCTTTCCGGACGCTGCTCATCAAAGGCTCGCAGGTGAGCAAGCTGCTGGAGCACGAAAAGGTGAAAGCGGCCACACTGACCGGCAGCGCGCCCGCGGGAAGCGCCGTGGCGTCCAAGGCCGGCGAGATGCTCAAGAAAACGGTGCTTGAGCTTGGCGGAAGCGATCCCTATGTGATTCTGGAGGACGCCGATCTCGATCAGGCGGCATCGACATGCGTAACCAGCCGGCTCATAAACGGCGGACAAAGCTGTATAGCGGCCAAGCGTTTCATTGTAGTCGAAGAGGTGGCCGATGCGTTCACCGAACGGTTTCTGGAAGGCATGCGCGAGGCGGTGATGGATGATCCGATGATTGATGGTGTGACATTCGGCCCGATGGCCCGTGAAGATTTACGCGATGAGCTGCATGAGCAGGTGACCCGGTCGGTCCGGCAGGGCGCCGGCTGCCTGCTTGGCGGGGAAGTTCCCGACCGCAGCGGAGCATGGTATCCGCCTACGGTTCTGACCGGCGTTCGGCCCGGAATGGCCGCATTTGATGAAGAACTGTTCGGTCCTGTTGCCGCCATTGTAACGGCCAAAGATGAATCCGAGGCGGTAGCGCTGGCCAACAACTCGGTGTTCGGGCTGGGGGCGGCCGTATTCACCGGCGATGAAGCCCGGGGCCGGCGCATTGCTGCTGAAGAACTCGAAGCCGGATGCTGTTTTGTCAATGAATTCGTAAAATCCGATCCGCGGCTGCCGTTCGGCGGGATCAAGACCAGCGGGTACGGACGCGAGCTGTCCTACCCCGGCATCCGCGAATTTACCAACATCAAAACCGTTTACGTTGCATGACCAACAACACCCATAGCACTTTCCGTATGCCGCCGGAGTGGGCACCGCACCGGATGACCCTCATGGTCTGGCCCGACAACCGCGAAACATGGCCCGGCGAGCAGCTCAACCGCGCTGAGCATGTCTATGCCGATATTCTTGAAGCGCTTACGTCCCATGAGGATGTTGTCCTTATTGTGGCCAATGAGCAGGCGCATCAGGCCGCGGCATCCATGATCCAGAACCGCAAATTGGACTGGAGCCGCGTGAGGATGGTCCGCCTGCCGGTAAATGATGTGTGGATACGGGACTACGGCCCGATGACGGTCCTCGCGGATACGGATTCCGCGCCGCCGGCCGAAGAGATTACAGCCGGGGAGGTTGCATCCGAAAGGAGTGCGGCGACGGGTACAACCGCAGCGAGTGCATTCGCGGAAAGTGCATCCAGTGGAAGTCCAGCCGGGGCAAGCGCATCCGGACCGAATCCGCAAAAAATGGTCATGCTCGACTGGGAGTACAATGCCTGGGGCGGTAAGTATCCGCCTTATGGTGATGACAATGCCATACCGGTAAAGCTGGCCGATCTGCTCGGGTATCCGGTGACATCGCCGGGCATGGTGCTGGAGGGCGGATCGGTCGATGTCAACGGCGAGGGATGCCTGCTCACGACCGAGTCCGTGCTGCTGAACCCCAACCGCAACCCGGATCTGTCCAGGGAAGACATCGAACAGAAACTGCGTGATTATCTGGGCATAAGCAAAGTTATCTGGCTGAAATCGGGACTCAGGGGAGATGACACCGACGGACATATTGATGATCTGGCCCGTTTTGTTTCACCCGGCCGGATTGTGGCTTCGGTGAGCGAGGATCCCGAAGATCCGAACTATGAGGTGCTTCGGGAAAACCGCATGATTCTGGAGCAGGCGACCGATGTGGCGGGCAAGCCGTTCGGGATCATAGAGCTGCCGCTTCCGGAGACGCGGATCCAGGGCACTACGGTGGACGGCTCTTCTCATGTGCCTGCGAGCTATGCCAATTTTTACATTGCCAACGGATGCGTGCTGGTGCCGATGTACGATGAGCGCTATGATGACCGGGTGCTGGAGACGTTCCGCAAGCTGTTTCCCGGACGCAGTGTCACCGGCATCCGGGCCAATGACCTGGTCTGGGGGCAGGGTTCGATTCACTGCATCACCCAGCAGGTGCCGGACTCCGCCTGAAACGATTATCATACCCGGCAACGTTATAATGCAGTCTATTAACTATAAATGACATACCGGCTTTTCTCATGAGCAACTCCAACCGCACCGATTTCGCCCAAAAAATGCTTATCCGCAATGTATTCCGCAACGCAGCCCTGATCGGTCTGCTTTTTTTGCTGCCGTTCTGCACATCGGATGCCCGGCAGGCTGGTTTTTCCGATATTGATCCGGGCGGACTGGAGGCGTTTCTCAGTGAAAAGTCGGACCGCAATGTGATTATCCTGGATGTGCGGACTCCGCCGGAGTGGCAGAACGGTTATGTCGAAAGCGCCGAGCTGATCAACTTGCAGGCACCGAATTTCCGCGAACAAATCCGGGAGCTGGACCCCGATGCGGATTATCTCGTCTACTGCAATTCGGGAAACCGGAGCCGTACCGCATCACGCATTCTGCTTGAGGAGGGTTTTGAAAACGTGTACAATTATGACGGCAGCCATGTGCAGATCCGCAGGGAATATATAAGTCTCAAATGAACCGAAAACGCGAGGCGGATGAACGGGTGCCGGCCGTTACGCGGGTGTCCACATATCCGGTCAGACCGCAAATGCATTGCACCGTCTGATAATTGGCCTGCCCAAGTAGTCAGAAAATTTGTATTTTGTTCCGCTGTTCCCGGAGCGGATTGAATGACGGGTGCCCGGTTGCACTCCGGCCGCCGTTTTGTCCGGAAATGATCAGCTAACCGAAAATTTTCTGACTCCAATTTATGAGCGAAGATACGCAATTTGAAACGGTGATCGGCCTTGAGGTCCATGCCCAGCTGCTCTCCGAGTCCAAAGCTTTCGCCGCGGTATCGAACCGGTTCGGATCGGCTCCCAACACCAATGTAACGCCGCTGTGCCTGGGCCATCCGGGTACGCTTCCGGTCCCCAATGAAAATCTGATACGCTATGCCGTGCGGCTCGGGCTGGCGACCAACTGCAGCATCGCGCGGAAGTCGATCTTCGCACGCAAGAACTATTTTTATCCCGACATGCCCAAGGGGTATCAGATCTCGCAGTTCGAGACGCCGATTTGTTATGACGGACATCTGGATGTGGAGCTCGAGGACGGCAGCACCCGGCGCATCGGGCTGACCCGCATACACATGGAAGAAGATGCCGGGAAGTCGATTCACGACCAGGATCCGCACAACACGCTCATCGACCTCAACCGTGCCGGTACCCCGCTGCTGGAGATTGTATCCGAGCCGGACATCCGGTCGCCTGAAGAGGCAGGGGCGTATATGCGCAAGATATGGCAGATGGTGCGCTATCTGGGGGTCTGCGACGGCAACATGGAGGAGGGCAGCCTGCGGTGCGATGCCAACGTCTCCATCCGCCCGGCCGGACAAAAAGAGTTTTCGACGCGGACCGAGATCAAAAATCTCAACTCGTTCCGGAATGTGGAACGGGCGCTGGCGTATGAGGTTGAGCGGCAGAAAGAAGTGGTGCGCTCGGGCGGGGAGGTCGTACAGCAGACGCTGCTGTGGGATCCGAACGACATGAAGACCCGGCAGATGCGCACAAAAGAGGAAGCGCACGATTACCGCTATTTCCCCGAGCCGGACATCCCGCCGGTGGTGGTGAGCGAGGAGATGCTCGAGGAGATCCGCCTGGAGATCCCCGAACTGCCGGAAGCGCGGCGCAAGCGCTATATGTCGGAGTACAAATTGTCCGATTTTGATGCGGCGGTACTGACCGAGGATCGTCCGCTGGCCGATTTTTTCGAAGCGGTGCTGGAGCAGGGTGTGCCTGCGAAGCCCGCGGCCAACCTGATCATCACCGAATTGCGCCGGGTGATGAACGAGCGGGGGATATCCATTGCCGAATTTCCGGTCGGACCGGAGCGGCTGGCCGGGCTGATCCGCCTGCGTGAAGACGATAAAATCAGCTCATCGGCGATGCAGACATTGCTGGATGCGATGCTTGACTCCGACAAGGATGCCGAAACGCTGGCCGGCGAGAAGAATCTGCTGCAGGTATCCGATACCGGCTTTCTGGATCCGATCGTGGATCAGGTGCTGCAGGACAATCCGGAAGAGGTCAAGCGGTACCTTGGCGGGAAACAGGGGCTGATCGGATTTTTCATCGGCCAGGTTATGAAACAGTCCCGGGGCAAGGCCAATCCGGGCATGGTGCGTGAAATGATTCAGAAAAAGATCAGTGATTATGAGTGATTCTCCGGACAGCAAAAACCGGTCGGACCGCGGAAGCGTGACGGACGGCAGTGCGGTGGACGGCCGAACCTGTTCGGGCCGGGGCGCCGGGATGCTGCTGCTCGCCGCTGTACTGCTTTCATCGGCGGCAGTGTGGAGCTGCGGGCGGTCCGATGACACGGAGCAGGGGGCGGAGGTGGCCGCGGATCAGCCAGAACAGCATGAGGCCCGCATTCATGGCAGGGTGACGGTCGATGAAGCCCTTGATCCGACCGGCGATTACGGCGGCATTACGCTGATGGTTCTGGATCCGTCCGCCGGACCCGATACGCTGTTCCGCTCGACAACGGAGCAGGACGGCCGGTTTGAAGGAACGGCGCGTTTCACAACGCCGGACATTTATCTGCTGGAGGTGCATCGCAGTGACAACCGTCTGGATGATACCACGGTTGTGCTCGGCCCGCAGGACACGGTCCGCATCGAAGGGATGTTGCCGCATTTTTCCGGGCAGGCGCACATCGCATCCACAGAAAATGATGCAATGCGTACGCTGAACCGCCTTGAGCGGCAGTACAACCGCATTGTGCAGATTGCCGCGGCCGGAGGCATTCCGCAGGACACCATTCCCGATGTGCTGGAGAACTGGAGCGACATTTTCTGGCAGGTTTATGAAGAAAACACCGGCACGGTGGCAGCCAATGTGGCGGCCAGGGAGTCGCTGCAAATGCTTCAGGAGGCAAATCCGGACAAGCTGATGCGCCGGCTGCGCGAGCACGGCGACGATGAGTGGATCCGGCTGCTTGCGGCGCGGTTCGGTTTTGTGACGGAAATGCAGCGCTACGGACTGGATGCAGGGCTGGCGTGGCTGGATTCTCTGGAAGCAGCCACCGAATCGCAGCAGACGCGCCGGCGGATTGCGCAGAACCGGATTGAGGTGCTTTACGACAGTGCGCGGACCGAAGAAGCGCGGTCACGCATGCGTGATTATGAACAGGCTTTTGAGGGTGATCCCGATGCCGAACGGTGGCTTGATGTGATCCGGTACGATGTGGATCATCTGGCATCGGGCGATCCGATCCCCGATTTCCGGATGGATTTTCTGTCGCTGACGGGCGGGGATGTGTTTCATGCGTTTGACCTGCCCGGTGCGGATCCGCTCGGCGACTTTGGCGCGCTTCCGGCCCAGCCGATCGGTCCGGAGGAGCTGCGCGGGTCACCGGCAATGATTGAGGTGGTCAGCCTGACCGACCGCGGCTATCAGGCAAGCTACAATCAGCTCCGCACATATTACATGATTTTTCAGGACGAGGGAATCCGGTTTCTGACCATTCCCGTCGAGGAAAACCCGGTGACCGTCGGGGCTTTTTTCAATGACCGCGGACAGGACTGGCCCGTGGCCCGCGCCGGGGCGTATGCCGCATCGGACCTGGAAGAGCGGTGGAACATTTATGACAAACCGGTGCGGTTCCTGCTTGACAGTGACGGCCGGATCGTCCGTAAACTGCACGGACACAGCGTGAACGAATTATTTATACAAATCAACAGATTACTAACCAACGGAGAAATATTATGAGTACAAGATCAATCCTTATTGCCGGCAACTGGAAGATGAATATGGGTCCGAATGACACGGCTGACTTTTTTGAGCAGCTGGATGCGGAATCCCAAAAGCAGATTGACGGTGTGATAGCTGCCGTTTGTCCTCCTTTTGTATCGCTCGCAACGGCTTTCGATTCCCGCAAGTCTGCCAGCGCCGTAAAAATCGGAGCACAAAACGTCCATTTTGAAGACAACGGTGCGTTCACCGGGGAAATCAGCACCAGCATGCTTACCGAAGTCGGGTGCGATTATGTGATTCTGGGCCACTCCGAGCGCCGCGAATACTTCGGTGAAGACGATGCGATCATCAACAAGAAAGTCAAAAAGGCGCTGTTAGCTGGTATTACCCCCATCGTCTGCGTCGGTGAAGTGCTGGATGAGCGCAAGCAGAACCGTCATTTCGACGTGGTCAAAACCCAGACCGCAGGATCGCTTGAAGGACTTTCGGCATCGGAGCTGGAGAAAGTGGTTATTGCTTATGAGCCGGTCTGGGCCATCGGAACCGGCGAAACGGCCTCTCCGGAACAGGCTCAGGAGATGCATGCATTTATTCGCGATGAGCTTGCAAAATTGTTCGGCAAAGAGGCAGCAGACACAGTGCTTATCCTTTATGGCGGAAGCATGAAACCTGCCAATGCCGGTGAGCTGCTTCAGAAGCCGGATGTCGACGGCGGGCTGATCGGCGGTGCCAGCCTCAAACCTGCCGACTTCGCCAAACTGGTGGCCATCGCGGCTGAGCAGAAGTAATCCACTTAAAAAACTGATTTATGGCCCGGCACAATGTCCTGATCATCGGTTCCGGAGGGAGGGAGCATGCCCTGGCATGGTCCCTCAGCCGGTCTCCGCTGCTTGAAAACCTCTTCATCGCCCCGGGTAACCCCGGAACAGCCGCTCTGGGCGAAAATATTCCGCTGTCCCCCGGGGATTTCAGCGACACGGCTTCCTACTTTGAAGCCGTCGCAGCGCTCGTCGGCGAGAAACAGATCGGACTGACGGTGGTCGGGCCCGAGCAGCCGCTGGTGGACGGCATCACCGATTTTCTGGAAGCGCGCGGCTGCAAAGTGTTCGGTCCGTCCAAAGGAGCCGCCCGGCTGGAGGGAAGCAAGACCTTTGCCAAGTGGCTGATGCACAAGTACAAAATCCCGACGGCCGAGTCGATCGAATTCACCGGTGAAACGGCGCTCGATGACGCTGAAGCCTGGCTGAAGTATGATAATGGCAGATGGCCTGCCGTCATCAAGGCGGACGGCCTCGCTGCCGGCAAGGGTGTGTTCATCTCCTCGGATGCCGAAGAGGCCGCGGAGCACATCCGGCTGATACGGGAAGATGCCTCGCTGCGGAAAGCTGCGGACAGGCTGATTATTGAGGAGTTCATGGTGGGCGAGGAGGCCTCGGTTTTTGCAATTACCGATGGCCGAAATGCCCGGCTGCTGCTGTCCGCCCAGGATCACAAGCGCATCGGCGAGGGGGACACCGGCCTGAACACCGGCGGGATGGGCGCCTATGCTCCGGCTCCGGTTGTCGATGATTACGTACTGAAGCTGGTGGAGGATACCATTCTGTATCCGACCCTCGGGGCGATGCAGCTGGAGGGACATGCCTACCGAGGGGTGCTTTACCTCGGGCTGATGATCACAGAAGAGGGGCCGAAAGTGGTCGAGTACAACTGTCGTTTCGGCGATCCGGAGTGTCAGGCGCTTCTGCCGGCAATGGAGTCGGATCTGCTGGAAGTGATGCTGGCGACGGTCAATTTTGAGCTGGAAGAGACGGAGGTAAGGATGTCCCGCGATCACTACTGCTGTGTGGTGATGGCATCAGGCGGATATCCGGGCGCCTACGAAAAAGGAAAGGAGATCAGCGGCATCGGGCAGGTATCAGAAGATGCGCTGGTATTCCAAAGCGGTACGCGTGAGGAAGGCGGGCGGCTGCTGACCAACGGCGGACGGGTTCTGAGCGTGGTCGCCGCCGGTCCGGATCTGACGCGGGCCATATCCCGGTGCTATAAGGAGGTGGAAAAAATCAGCTTTGACGGCGCGTATTACCGGCGTGATATCGGGAAGAAGGGGCTTAACCGGTAGGTTGGGGTACCATGCCAAAAAATGTATACCACGATAAAAAAGTTTATCAATACGAAAATCTGCAGCATTGTCGTCTTAAGTATATAATCAAATCCAATTCAATCACTTTTTTTGATTTTTTAATCACCCATAACTCTTTGCCGGCTTATGTCTGAAGTAAAAATGAAAATGAAAAAAATCATTGAGTCGCAGCCTGAGAATGCTTCTTATAATGACATCCTCAGAGAACTTGCATTTGTAAACATGATTGAGAGAGGGATTGAAGATGCTCGCGAAGGACGAGTTATATCAGATGAAGAGATGAAACGTCGAATGCATTCATGGCAAAGATAAGGGTGATATCAAAAGGTGACTGAGTGATTATTTTAAATTTTCTCTTCATTTTTTCAGCCCTCATCTTCATTTCGGGGTTCACAAATGCCCGGCCTGCTGAAAGGCCCGCCGTGCTGCTTGACGCGCTTGAAGATGCCAGAAGTGTCCGCGCATCCACACTGGGCAATCTGTTTGTCGTGGAAACCGGCAAAAACCGCATACTCAAGCTTAATCACGAAGGGGTTCGGCGCGATTCGATCGGACGCCTGGGCAGCGGTGACTATCAGTTCGATACGCCGGTCGCCATCGACCCGACCAACGAACTAAAAATTTATGTCGCCGACCGCGATAACCGGCGGATCCAGGTCTTTGACCGCCGTCTGCAGTATCTGTCCACTGTCGGACTCCCTCGCCGTGCCGGCCTCGGCTCCAGCTATCGCCCGGTACTGATCAGCGCCGACCCCATCGGCAGGTTCTACTTTTATGATGATGAACGCAATGTGGTCTACCGGTTTGACAGCAACGGGCAGTATGATCTGGATTTCGACCTGTTCAGCGAAGAGGAACGGATCAGGCCCGTTTCAATGGCGGTGATCGATGAAGAGCTATGGGTGGCCGGCAGGCGCGGCGAACTGCTGCACCGTTTCAGTTCCGGCGGATCGTATCTCGGATTCATCTATACTCCCGAGCCGGTGACATCCATCCGGTCCAGACGCGGAGAGCTCTGGATGCTCGGGACGGAACACGTTTTCCGGCTGGACGGAACCGGTGATGTGATGAAATCGATCGGCCTTCCGGAGGCCCGAGGCCGCGGGCAAAACTGGAGAAGTTTCGAGCTGCTGGCCGGACATGTCTATCTGCTCAGTTCACAGAGCCTGGTCCGTATCCCAATGGAACAGTAACCCCCGATTTGTGACGATGAACCACTCGTTTGCATCCTGGCGCAGATATGTGTTCGAAACGGACATTCCGTTCGGGGAAAAAGCGGACGCTATTTTCCGGCATCAGGCCGCCCACCAGCCGCAGTACCGGAAGTTTGTGGAGGAATTGAGCGAATCCGGAGCTGCAACCGGGCAACAGGCGAATCCGGGGGCTGTCAATTCCGCAATGGTGGATCCCTGGCATGCGAAATCCGGGGCTGGTGCAAGGCAACAGACGAATCCGGATTCGGAGAATTCCGGAGCAATGTCTCCGTCAGAAATTCCGCTGATTCCCATCCAGGTATTCCGCGATGCGGTGGTCCGGGCCGGATATGTGTCCGAACCGCAGGTCACGTTCCGCAGCAGCGGCACGTCCGGCGCGCGTCAGAGCACCCATCAGATTGCCGACCTGACACTTTATCAGGAATCGTGTTACCGCGGATTTTCGTTGTTTTATGATCCGGCAGAGTTTACGATCCTGGCCTGTCTGCCCGGATACAGCGACAATCCCCAATCTTCGCTGATTGCCATGATCGACCATTTTGTGAGGTCGGATGCAAGCGGAAAGAGCTGTTTTTTGCCGTTGAATCGTCCGCTGACCGGTGACGATATCCGCGAAGCACAAAAAGGGGGCCGGCGTGTGATGCTGTTCGGAGCGGCGTTCGGGCTGCTGGATCTGATTGACATGGGATCTGCCGCACTTCCGCACGATGCGGTGGTCGTCGAGACCGGCGGAATGAAGACCCATCGCCGGGAGATGCCGAAAGAGGAGCTGCGCCGGCAGCTGGCGGACGGGTTCGGGCTGCCCGCATCATCGGTCCACTCCGAATACGGCATGGCCGAAATGTGCAGTCAGGCCTGGGACACCGGCGAGGGACGGTTTCGGTGTCCGCCGTGGCTTCGCATCAGCATCCGCAATCCCCGGAATCCCATGGAGGAGCAGCCTCCGGGTGAAGAGGGGCTGATCGGGGTGATGGATCTGGCCAACGTACATTCCATCTCCTTTTTTCTGACGCAGGACCGCGGCGTGGCGGATGGCGACGGTGCCTTTGAAGTGCTCGGACGGTGGGATCATGCCGCGCTGCGCGGGTGCAATTTTTTAATGGAGTGACAGGACCGGAAAATGCACATGACAGATAATCATAACCGCGCATCACAAATAGCCGATGGCGTCCGGGCCTGGCTGGCCAATGACGGCGATTTGCTGGAGAGGTCTGTCGACAGCACGGTCGCGGACGGGCTGTTTCCGCGTCATGATGTGCTGCATATGGTGGAGCAGATCCGGCAGACGGTGACGGAACCGGCTTTGACGCAGTGGCTGGAGCGGCTGGAGCGGCTGGAACAGCAGGAACAGCAGGATCAACAGGATCAGCTGGAACAGCAGCAGGAGCAACAACAGCAGCAGGAGCAACAACAGCAGCAGGAGCAACAGGGTCAGCAGCTTCAGCAGGACCGGAAGTTCCGCAATGCGCCGCGCGGGACTGCAAAAAAGGTTCTTTGCCTGCATGCCGGAAACCTTCCGATGGTGGGCCTGCAGGATGTCATTGCCGTGCTGCTTTCGGGCGGGATTTACCATGGCAAACTGTCACGAAACGATCCCTGGCTTCTCGACGGATTGCTGCGGCTTCTCCGGGAGCGGCTGCCCGGCCAATTCGGCGGCTGGGCGGTGAATATGGAGAACCTCCCGGCGGCGGAGGCTGATGATGTGCTGTTTGCCGGTTCTCAGGCTTCGGTGGATACGGTCAGTCAGCGAATCCGTGAACTGAATCTGGCCCGACCGGATGCCCGTTTTTTGCCCAGAACTGCGCGGCTGTCCATGGCCCGCATCCAAAAGGCACAAACCGGCTCGGCATCCGTATGGAGTGACCTTGCTGAGGCGATGCTGCGTTATGAGGGGGCCGGGTGCCGGTCCGTGGCGGTCGTGGTGTCGGATATGGAACTTAAAGACGCAGCTGAGCCGCTCTCGAAAGCGGCAAAAGTATTTCTCAGGAACAATCCCCCCGCAGGGGAGCGGCTGCCGGTGGTACGCTGGTGGCGCAGCTATCTCAGGAGCGTGGGAAAAAAAGTGCATGACATCGGGACGCAGATTGTTGTGGATGATCCGGAGATGACGGGTCGTGAGGGGATCATCTGCTGGGTGAAGGGGGATGACAATGAGCTTATCCGGATGGCCCGGCGGTTCGGTCCGCAGCTGCAGAGCGTGTATTTTCCGGATGATGCCGGCGTTTCCGCTGCGCTCGGTGGCGTTGATGAAATCCGGCCGGAACCGCTGTCGGTTGCGCAGGCGCCGCCGATAGACTGGCAGCCGGACGGCATCGATGTGCTTTCCTGGCTTACAGAGTGATTCACAGGCATTCCGGAGTATCCAGCATAACGTGCCTCGGTAAATTCCGGAGAAAGAGCAGGTCCCGGCGCCAGAGTACAACCCGGAGTCAGAGTAGATCAGGAAACCAGAGTACATCCCCTGGACCCTGAGCAGGTCCCGGTGCCAGAGTATGTGCAGAAGCCTGGGCACATACTCTGGCACCGGGAGATTACCGCAGCCGGAATCCCTTCAATAACCGGAAAAAAAGCCTTATCTTCACAAGCTGACCATCTCCGTACACCATATTTCAAAATAATTCCAAAGCATACAGCAGGCAGAACCGACATGAGCGAATACAGACCCGACAAAATTGAACCGAAGTGGCAGGAATACTGGCTGAAGAACAAGACCTTCCGCACCGATGACGAAGACCGCGAGCGTCCCAAGTACTATGTGCTGGACATGTTTCCGTATCCCAGCAGTTCAGGCCTGCATGTCGGACATCCCGAAGGGTACACCGCTACCGATATTCTGGCCCGCTACAAGCGGATGAACGGGTTCAACGTGCTCCATCCCATCGGGTGGGATGCATTCGGCCTGCCGGCGGAGCAGTACGCCATCAAAACCGGGACCCATCCGCGCGAAACCACCAACCGCAACATCGACGGGTTCCGGCGGCAGCTGCAGTCGCTCGGCTTCAGCTACGACTGGGACCGCGAGGTGAACACCACCGATCCGGCCTATTACCGCTGGACGCAGTGGATTTTTCTGAAACTGTATGAGCAGGGGCTTGCCTATCAGGCCAGCGTGCCGGTGAACTGGTGTCCGGCGCTGGGAACGGTTCTGGCCAACGAGGAGGTGATCGACGGCAAGAGCGAGGTCGGCGGGTTCCCGGTGGAGCGCAAGCCGATGCGCCAGTGGATGCTGAAGATCACCGAATATGCCGACCGGCTGCTGGATGATCTCGAGGAACTGGACTGGCCGGATTCCATCAAGGAAATGCAGCGCAACTGGATCGGCAAGTCCGAGGGGGCCAATGTGACCTTTCCGGTGAAATCCGGAAGCGGAGCCGGACAAAACGGCGGTGATGATGTGATCGAAGTGTTTACCACCCGGCCTGATACGCTTTTCGGTTCCACCTACATGGTGCTTGCCCCCGAACATCCGCTGGTGGACCGCATCACCACGGAAGAGCAAAAAAAGGCGGTAGCTGAGTACCGTAAGACGGCGGCAAACAAATCGGACCTGGACCGCACCGATCTGAACAAGGACAAGACCGGCGTATTTACCGGCGCCCATGCGGTCAATCCGGTCAACGGTGAGGAGATACCGGTGTGGATTGCCGATTATGTGATGATGACCTACGGGACGGGCGCGATTATGGCCGTGCCGGGGCACGACGAGCGCGACTGGGAATTTGCCCGCAAATATGAGCTGCCCATCGTTGAGGTGGTCAAGGGGGGCGACATCGAAAAGGAAGCATATGTCGATACCGAAGAGGGTATTTCGGTCAACTCGGCCAACGACGAGATCTCCCTGAACGGTCTGCCCGTCGCCGAATCGAAAGTAAAAATCACAAAATGGCTCGAAGAGAAGGGATACGGCTCCTATGCGGTCACCTACAAGCTGCGTGACTGGCTGTTTTCGCGCCAGCGCTACTGGGGCGAGCCGTTTCCGGTTATCCATGTGGATGGCGAGCCGAAGCCGCTCCCCGAGGACCATCTGCCAATCACGCTTCCGGAGATGGATGATTTTCAGCCGACCAGCAGCGGTGAGCCGCCGCTGGCCAAAGCCGGGGAGTGGGTCAACACGACCGATCCCGAAACCGGGCAGCCGGCTGTACGCGAGACCAATACCATGCCGCAATGGGCCGGATCCTGCTGGTACTATCTGCGATACATCAGCCCGGAATATGAAAAAGGACCGGTCGACCCGGATAAGGAAAATTACTGGATGCCGGTCGATCTGTACGTGGGCGGTGCCGAACATGCCGTCCTTCACCTGCTTTATGCCCGTTTCTGGCACAAGGTGCTGTATGATATCGGGGTGGTATCGACCAAAGAGCCGTTTCAGCGGCTGGTCAATCAGGGGATGATCCTCGGCGAAATGGAATTTGTCGCCTACAAGGACAAGAACGGTGACTACATCCCTGCAGACCGCGCCGGTACGGTGGATGATCTTGAACGGGTTCAGCTGTCCGAAAAGGAGGTCGAGAAGCGCGGCGACCGTTTTGTGATCAAGGGGACCGACACGGCCGTCGATGCCCGGGCGCACAAAATGTCCAAGTCGCGCGGAAATGTGATCAATCCGGATGATGTGGTTGAGCAGTACGGCGCCGATGCGCTCAGGCTTTACGAGATGTTCATGGGCCCGCTTGAACAGGTCAAACCCTGGAGCATGCAGGGCGTGGAAGGGGTGTACCGCTTTCTGAACCGGGTCTGGCGGCTTGTTATGGATGACGGGGAGTCCGGCGGAGCTGCCGGGTTGCATCCCGCCGTTGCGCGGACCGTCAATGAGGACGGCTCCGAAGCCATCGAACCGACCCGCGAGCAGCTCAAGAGACTGCACGAAACCATCAAAAAAGTCACCGAAGACATTGAGGGGCATCGCTTTAATACGGCAATCTCTGCGCTGATGATCTTCACCAACGAGGCCATGAAGTGGGAGGCGCGTCCGGCAAGTGTGCTCAGGACGTTTGTGCTTTTGCTTTCGCCGTTTGCCCCGCACCTGGCGGAAGAGCTCTGGGAGCAGCTGGACCCCGTATCAGCCGGAAAGCAGGCCGCGGCAGAACAGGCCGCATCAGGACAGTCCGCCGGCTCCGCAACACTGGCCTACGAGCCCTGGCCGTCGTACAACGAAGAGTATCTCAAGGCTGATTCCAAAACCTATGCCGTACAGGTGAACGGCAAGGTGCGCGGACAGATTCAGGTGCCATCCGACAAGGCGAATGAGAAGGATTATGTGCTGGACAAGGCCCGTGCCGAAAACGGGGTGGCCAAACATCTTTCGAAGGGCAGGGTTGTCAAAGAGATTTTTGTTCCCGGCAAGATCATCAATTTCGTGGTGAAATAATGACCTCTGAGAAATAACTGCATCTGTTAATTAATTACGTCTGTGAAATAGCTGCGCCTGAGAAGTAGTCACGTCCGAGAAGTAATCACGTCTGATCGGGCCTGACCTTGTCCTGATCGGTCGCGCGGCACAGCGCGATCATATCCTTTATCTTGTCCTCATCGTTGATGATGCGGGGCATTTTGGTCTGTGCGTGCAGCTCCTGATGCTTTTCCCGCCATTTGTACATGGCATTTTTGGTCAGGTCCAGGATCACCGGCGGATGAATACCCATGCTGGTCCGGCGGTTGTAGTAGTGCCGGTTGATCTCACCGAGGTTTTCATCGAGGAGTTTGGTAAACTTTTCGGGATCATCCGGCTGGTCGACCCACTGAACAAACCAGAAATGGCGAGGGGCGCCGATTTCGGGATCAATCAGCCCGCCCATCGTAAAGACCGAAAATGTGGCGCCGGTCTGTTCTGCCGATTTTTCAAGGGCCGACTGCGCCTCATGCGACTCCACGGCCTCGCCGAATTTGTCAAAAATCTCGGATACCCGTCCGACCACCTGGATGCGCGGCTGTCCGGTATCGGTAAACTCAATCACATCGTTGATCAGATATCGCCAGAGTCCGGAGTTGCTGCTGACCACCAGGGCGTACGGCACGCCTTTTTCGACCTCCCAGGTGGGTACCGTTTTTTGCTGCAGGAGGTTATCTTTGGTCTCTTTCGGATTGGGAATCCATTCGTAGAACACCCCGTTGTCCACGGTCAGCAGCAAATCCGACCGATTGAGATCGTCACTGAAGGCAAAATAGGATTCGGAGGCACCGTAGTTTTCGATGTAGTCCATATTCAGCCCTTCGAGAAGCTGGTTGAAATGGGGCCGATAGGTATTCAAAGCCTCGCCGCCGCAGATCAGCAGCCGGAAGTTGGGCCATATTTCACGGATGTACTTTTTCCCGGTCAGTTCAAGGGCGCGCTGAAAGAACCGCAATGCCCACGAGGGGATGGCGACCATCTTGCGCACATCCGACCTGACAGCTTTTTCCAGGGTACGGTCAAATTTGGAAGTCCACTCCTCGCGGATCATCGTCTGGGGCGAGCGCACCTGGAACAGGGAGAGCCATCCCGGTGAGAGCTTGGCCAGATAGGCACTGATTTCACCGAGCCGGACATTAGAGCCGGGGTCGAGCCGTTCGATATTGCCGGGAAGGCTGACATGGCTGCCCATGAAAAACGGCAGCATGTTCGGACGCTGACTCATGTAGGAAAACATCACCTTTCGCATGAACCGCTGATCGCTGCGCAAGCGGTCTTCGCTGAGCGGAATATGCTTGCCCTTGCCCGTGGTTCCGGCCGAGACGGCAAAGTTGTGTATGCGGCCGGGCCAGATCAGGTTTTTTCCCCCTTTTTTCATCCGTTCAATGTACGGCTCGATGTCGTCATAGGTGGACATGGGAACCTTGTCGGCAAATGCTTCAAAATCATCGATATCAGAGAATCCGAAGCGTTTTCCGTACTCGGTTCGTGAGCCTTTTTTCAGGAGTCCGGCCAGTTCTTTCTTTTGCGCCGATTCAACGTTAGATGGCATTGTGAGGATAAAAGGGGTTTTAAAAAAAAGTAATGGACGTTAGATCAGGTTGCGTCCTGACATAACGTCCGGCAGGTGTGTTGTCTTACCTTTTTTCTATGGGAGTCCAGGGCTGGTTCTTTTCGCCGACATACAGCTGCCGCGGACGGATCAGCCGGTTGTTTTCAGCCTGCTCCATGAAGTGGGCCGTCCAGCCGGTCACGCGGCTCATGGCAAAGATACAGGTAAACAGATCCGGTTTGATGCCCATCGAGTAGTAAACCGTTGCCGAGAAGAAATCGACGTTGGGATCAATGTTTTTCTCATCCTTCATAACCTGCTGGATCTTGTCCGACCATTCATAGAGATAAACGGTGTCGGTCTCTTCGGCCAGCTGTTTGGACATTTTCTGAAGATGTTTGGCCCGCGGATCGATCGTGCGGTAGACCCGGTGGCCGAATCCCATGACTTTTTTTCGCTCGGCCAGCCGCTCCCTGATGAACGCTTCCACATCGGCGTCTTTGTCAAGATTGAGCAGCATGTTCATAACCGCGGTGTTGGCGCCGCCGTGAAGGGGACCTTTCAGGGAGCCGCATGCTCCGGTTACACCGGAATAAATTTCGGATTCGGTGGAACAGATAGCCCGGCAGACGAATGTCGATGCATTCATGCCGTGCTCGGCATGGAGAATCAGGCAGATATCCATCACCTTTTCGGCTTTCTCTCCCGGACGTTCACCGTTGAGCATATACAGAAAATCGTAGGCAATGCTGCCTTCTTTCAACGGAGCTACAATCTCTTTGCCGTCGCGCACTCTTGAGAACGCGGCGATGATAGCCGGCATTCTGGCGGTCATGCGGATGGATTTGCGCATGTTGGCTTCGGGACTGTTGTCAGTGGCTTCATCATCGAAATCGGCCAGCATGGAAGTGG
Source organism: Natronogracilivirga saccharolytica (assembly GCF_017921895.1). NCBI lineage: Bacteria > Pseudomonadati > Balneolota > Balneolia > Balneolales > Cyclonatronaceae > Natronogracilivirga > Natronogracilivirga saccharolytica. The sequence continues at coordinate 37,641 of NZ_JAFIDN010000005.1, read as the reverse complement.
CTGTGCGAAGCACGGACATCGGCTCGGCATTCTTGTCGGTAGTGCGGATGTATTCAAGCACGGGCTCCGGAAGATCCCTTTCGGCTCTGAGCTGCTTGTTCAGCTCTTCCAGTTCGTCAGCCTTGGGCAGGCGGTCATTCCAGAGAAGAAATGCGACCTCCTCGAAGCTGGCGTTCTCTGCCAGGGTATCGATGTTGTATCCGGCATAGTTCAGTTCGCCTTTTTCGCCGTCAATGGCACTTTTTGTGGATGAAAAAGCGATGATTCCGTCGAGTCCCCGGTTAATATGCGGATACTTGTCGGTGTCAATGTTGGCATGAGCTTGCTTGGTCATAATAACTCCGTGTTTCACTAATGATTATTGGTTTTTGTTTCATAAGCCTGCTTCGGGGAAAATACCATCCATCTCATGATGTTCCCGATCGGCCTGGCCGGCAGACAACATGAAATGATCATGACCGGCTGAAATCCGAACACGCATGAGCATGATTAAAAACGGTCATGTCATTCTATCTGACATTATAAATCAGAAATTTTAAACAGATGAAACGTACAATGAATCTCATGAATCCCCTGGTCCGGCTCATCGCCGGCAACCCCTGGACTCTGTCCGCCCCCGTTTCCTTACACTATCTGCATGTACTGGAACGCGATACGAACGAAATTATGTTTTGTCCTACTTCAAACGCTGATTGAATATAATTGCGTTCCGCCGTTGTCCGGCTGTGCTGACATGATGATACACATAAATGCTGAAACTTTCACATGTTGCCGTGAGTACTGTATTTTTTAAGGTTATGGATAACTATGGTCTTCAATATGTAAAGTTGCCGGCGCTTCCGCAGGAATGCAAACGCCGGTGAATGTAAAACCTTTTGATTGCTGTGCCAATGATTTACAGCCGGGTCACCCTGATACCACCGGGTGAATGGGCTTAATAAAAAATATTAATTTTGAATGAAGAACCTAACATCTTTAATTTGAAGCAACACAAAAAAAGGAGATAATCTTATGGGGAAAATGAGAGCAAAAATAAAACATCCGGAAGAGACCGGCACTGTTCGTCAGCACGGAGCACATTTTATCTATGGCGGTCCGTCAGCTGAAAAAATGATCGTGTTTTATATTGAACTGTATGGGGAAAGTTCCGCATATTACCTGGCAGCCCGATTGCAGAAAGAGCATTGGGATGTACATGTAATGCCCACAGGTTCCAGCTGGGTGCTGCTTGCCAAAGCGGTCCTTACACCGGATCACCAGACCATTACCGATCTGTGTGATTATCTGTCCGATCTTTCGGAGTTCTATGGCGGATCTTTCAAGCGGTGGGAGCTGGACACATACCACTAATCCGTTTCATGGCCGAAAACCGAAAACCGACACGAAATTTTTCCGATCTTGTTGAAATAATGACCATCCTCCGCAAGGAGTGTCCGTGGGACCGAAAGCAAACCCACGAGTCGATCAAGGATCTGATGGTCGAAGAAATCTATGAGGCAATTGAAGCCATAGATGATAACGATCCCGATGAGCTGCGAAAAGAGCTCGGGGATCTGCTCCTCCACGTTGTCTTTCAAACCGAAATTGCCCGGGAATCCGGCCGTTTCGACATCGGAGACGTCATCTGGACCATCCAGGAAAAGCTCATACGCCGTCACCCGCATGTTTTTGAGGATACGGATGCCGCCGACTCAGAAACCGTCAAGCGCAACTGGGAAGACCTCAAAATGAAGGAAGGCGAGCGAAAGTCGGTCCTGCAGGGCGTTCCCGACACCCTTCCCGCGCTAATCAAGGCTTACCGCATGCAGGATAAGGCCGCCGGGGTCGGATTTGACTGGAAAAGCTGGAAGCTCGCCTGGCCCAAGCTGCAGGAGGAGATTGAAGAGTTCCGTCAGGCGGCCGAAAAGGGCAGCGAAGAGGAGCGGAACGAAGAATTCGGCGATCTGCTTTTTTCAATGGTAAATGTGGGACGCCTGATGGGTATCAACGCCGAGGATGCGCTTCGGATGACCAACCGAAAGTTCAAATACCGGTTTCAGCATATCGAGAAAGTGATCAACGGGGAGGGTAAAAATATGAGGGATACCTCCCTGGAAGAGATGGACCGGATCTGGGATGCCGCCAAGGGCAAGTCAAAAAGCAAAAAAGGCAGCGGAAAATAGCGGCAATTAGCGGCAAGTCCCGAAAGTGAGGCTGGTATCGTCTCAGTGCTGCACGAGCTCAGCGCTGCACAAATCCGTCGAAATGCTCCATCAGCCGCATGGTCTGCATCTCTTTCTGCTGAGCTGCCGGGAACAATATGTTGTTGAGAATCAGACGGTAACCGGGGCTGTTCGGGAACAGGTCCAGTTCAGTCGGCGGGTCACCGACGCGATGGGTGTAGTCTTCGGGATCGTGTCCGCCGTAAAAGGTGAAAAAGCCCTCGCCCAGGTTTCCATGGATATACTTGGCTTCATCCCTTCCCGGGGTTTCAGCCATGACCACCACGTTGTTTTTGACGGTCTCCTTGCGGAAAGCCGTCGTCTGCCCGTAAAAACCCCTGATGCTGCTGACATGGTTCTGCGTGAGCATCGAAGGAACGGGGTCCCACTTGGCTGAAAAATTGAAAAGCGTAAAGTAGTCCATCTCTTCATCCACCTCGGCCATGCGCTGCTGCACATCCAGAATGTCGATGTTGCCGTGGCGGTATTCGGCGGGGTCCAGGGTGACTTCGAAATCCTTGAACGCAAGTGTGTTCGAAAAATCGAGGCGCTCGTTGGCATCCGGATCGGCAGGGTCGCCGTCCAGCTCGGTCGGTACGATATCCACCTCCATTGCTGCCAGGGCGATGTCGAAGGTATCGGTTCCCGAGCACATCGCAAAGAGAAATCCGCCCTGCTCGATGTATTCACGGATGGTCCATACCACCGACTTTTTCATGTCCGGGACCTTGTCGTAGCCCAGGTCGGCTGCCATCTCTTCCAGATCGCGGACCTGGCGGATGTACCACGGTTCGTTGCGGTAAGCGGCCCAGAATTTGCCGTGCTGACCGGTGAAATCCTCGTGATGCAGGTGCAGCCAGTCGTACTCATCCAGTTCGCCGGCAAGTACTTCTTCGTTGTAAATGGTCTCGTAGGGAACTTCGGCGTAGGTCAGCGCCAGGGTCACCGCATCGTCCCACGGCAGGGCATGATCGGGCGTGTAAACCGCGATTTTCGGGGCTTTTTCAAGCTCCATGACCGCCATGTTCACATTCGGACGTTCCACTTCCTCAATGATCTGCTCTGCACGTGCTGATGAAATTTCTTCGACCGAAACCCCGCGAACCCGGCTGCGGCGCACAATTTCCTCGGTCCGGGGTGTAAGGAAACTCCCGCCGCGGTAGTTGAGCAGCCATTTGCCGGTGTGACCGTCTTCGAGGTGCTGAAACATGATCCCGTATGCCTTGAGGTGATTGCGCTGGCCGTCATCCATGGGAATCAGCACATAGCCGGACTGCGCTCGCGATTCTGCCTGAGGCGACAGCGCCGGTACCGCTGCGGTCAGTGCCATGGCCAGCAGCAACACAAAGGGAATCATTCCGGTAATTTTTTTGGGAGTCATGGGTATTGCTTATTAAAGTTCACGATGTTCACGACGTTCCAGTTTTCTGATCCGGTCACGGGTGAGGTCGGAGTAATATCCGTCCGGATATCTGATCAGCAGCTCTTCGTAGTAATCGACAACCCCGGCAAGGGTGAGCAGGGATGTTTCACCGGAAAGCGCCCCGCTGAGCTGTTCGCCGGAAAACATGGAGGTGTCGAGCAAGCCGGCCGGTGCCTGCCATTCGAAGCCCGATTCATCCCCAGTTGCGCGCTGCTGCATCACGAACACCAGTTCGGCCAGCCGGGCGCGCTCCCAGAGCATCCGCTCACCCGCATTCCGCGCAACCGATGGACGACGCATGTGCCGGTCGATCACCCGGAAGGCAATTTCGGGATGGATCTGGCGCAGCGAGCGGGCAAGAAGCAGTGATGACTCGTTTTGCAACGGATGTTCGGCGGCCTCTTCCAGCATGGGAGCCAGCAGTTCGGCTGATTCGTTGTACCGCCCGGTGTCGTACAGGTAACGCGCTTTGGCATAGCGCTTCAGGCTTCGGTTTTCTCCGTCCTCATCGTGCGCATTCTGGATCAGATAACGCAGCTGCAGCGCATTGTTGGCAAAGTAGGAGTGGTTCTCGCGCTCCAGGGATCGAAGCTGCATCCGCGAATAGGAAAATTCGCCGTTGTAAAAGTCGCCCAGGCCCAGATAGTAGCGGCTTTTCTCGGCAGTATCGCCGCTGCCCGAGATGCGGTTGCTTCGGGTCAGCGAGACGCGTGCCATCTGGAAATCACCTTCATAGAGCAGCAGGCGGCCTTCGATGTAGTGCATTTGAGCCTCATCGGATGTGTCGTTGACCGCGTTTTCCATCTTGTCGAAGTAGGAGCGTGCGAGTTCGGGCTCCTTGAGATGGTCCAGGGCCAGCTCGGACTGAATCACCAGGGTCTGCATCCGGCGGTCATATTGCGGAAACTGCTCGGTGAGCCGTTCGACGGACTGGAATGCTTTCCGGTACAGGGAATCGGCTCCGCCGCCGAAATCCAGATTGTTGTCTATCAGATGGGCAGCCCAGTCCTGATAGGCCCGCGACAGTTCTTCGAGACTGCGCGCTTTAAGCGGATGGCGTTCAAGGTCCTGATAGTAGGAAAATGCATCTGCGGCCAGCTCAAACTCGTCATGACTGCGAAGCTGCCGGCCAACCCGGAACACGGCATGGCGCTCGTTGTCGCTGTATCGCTCAAGCGTGCGCGCCGCGGCCAGGGCACGGCGGTAAAACCCGCGCTCCATGTTCAGCCAGACCAGAAAATCGCGGTAGGCAAGGTCGCGGCTGCTGCCGGCCTGAAGCTGGTCAAGCCGCTCCTCAACAAGCATGATGGCCGTATCGTAGAGCTGCTGTTCATCATAGTTGAGCAGCTGGCGCTGGATTCGGTTCTTCTGACGCTCATCGTCGGCGAGGATGTCGAGATATTCTTCGATGGCGCTTTCAAATTCATTGACCGCCAAGTAGTTGTCCGCGATGTCGAAACCGAACATGCCGGGGTCGTTGAACTGCTCCCTGGCTTTTTTGTACACCTCGATTGCCTCGCGGTACTGGCGGTGGTCGTTCATCGTTTCGGCAATCCTGCGGAAGGCATTGTTGTTGTCGGAGTGCCGGTCAAGCACATTGTACCAGATGTCGCGGGCTTCATCTTTATCGCCCCGGATGTGATAAATTTCTCCCAGCCGGACCATGGTGTTGACATCCGTGGCAAAATTTTCGAGCCGATCTTCGGTAATCGCGATGGCGTCTTCGTAGCGCTTGAGGTTGATCAGGGCCGAAACCGCGCGGTCGTAAACGGCAAAGGAGCGGGGATTCTCCTCCATCAGTTTCCGGAACACTTCGTATGCTTCTTCGAATTCACCGTCGCGGAGCAGCTGGTTGCCCAGATTGAAGTCATTTCGCGACTGGGCCGCAGCGGTTTCGTCAGGCAGCAACGGGGGCAACAGTACAAGCAGGGCAAGCATCATGCCGGTTATCAGGCGTATCCGCGAAGTATTCATGTGTTTCGTAACAGATTTTTCCGTTGGTGCCGTTCGAAAGGATTAACGATGCCGGGTGCCAGCTTATTGACCTCGCGGTGAAAACGGTAGAGCGGAAATCCGACCACATTGTAATAATCGCCGTCGATTTTGCGGACAAACAGGGCACCGAGGTCATCCTGGATGCCGTAGGAACCGGCTTTGTCCATCGGACTGCCGGTGCTGATGTAGGCCCGGATCTCGTCATCGGAGAGCCCGCCGAAGGTGACATCGGTCCGCTCATGGAATGTGACCGAATGCGGATGTTCCGGGGCGGATGCTGCGGGTGAACCATCGTTTGCATCCTGCCCGGCAAGCACAAGCGCCACACCGGTGTAGACCTGATGGGTTCGTCCGCTCAGCGTGCGCAGCATGGATGCCGCCTCTTCCGGATTTGCGGGTTTGCCCAGAATCTCATTGTCCAGCACCACGACAGTATCCGCACCGATGACCAGGGCGCCGGAATGCCGGCGCGCAACATCCCCGGCCTTTTCCAGGGCCAGCTGCTCAACGGTTTCGGAGGGGTGGTAACCCGGCCGGATATGCTCGTCCGTTTCGGCAGGAATGACCTCGAAACGGATTCCGATTTGCCGGAGCAGGGTACTGCGGCGCGGACTGGCGGAGGCCAGAATGATCTTGTGCGGCATATAATGGGGTGATTGCGATTTTGGTTGCGGGCCGACGATTGCTGCATGGACGATTTCCGTAAAAGGGTATTCTTCAGGTTGCAATGCATCTTCAGCAGCATCCGGAACCCGTCAGTAAAATGAAACGCAAAAGATACATGAAATAGCATCCATTCGCATACCCGTGCTTTGAAAATTTGGAGCTATTGCATAGGTTACGACGGAAAGCAATATTTACGGAAATCAACAGCATATCCGGTAATCAACAAAAGGAATCAAAGGGGCACGGATGACCGCATCTACGCAGTATCACGAATGGGCCCTAAGACTGCGCAATTCTGATGAATCGGCGTTTCGTGAGATTTTTACAGATTCCTATGACCAGCTGATCCGTTATGCGGACAGCATTGTCAGGGATCCGGATGCAGCGGCCGATATTCTTCAGGATGTTTACGCCCATTTGTGGGAAATCCGTGACCGGGTCGATGAAAACCGCTCGCTCAAGGCGCTGCTCTACCGGATGACCCGCAACCGTGGCATCAACTATCTTCGCATGCATCGGTCGGTGCGGCTCGATGAACTGGGTCCGGCCGATGTTCCGGCTGAGGAGCTGATCCCGGCCGGTGAGGATGACGCCGGCAGTGAATCCGGCGAACTCATGAAAAAAATCACCGAATGGATTGAATCGCTGCCGGTGCGGCAGCGTGAAGCGTTCGAGCTCAGCCGGTTCGAAGGACTTGACCACCATGAAATCGCAAAAGTGATGGATTGTGCCCCGCGAACCGTAAACAATCACATTGTCAGCGCCCTGGGTACTCTGCGCGACCGGCTGAAGGAGTGGGAAAAGAAAGATTAAAATGGCTTAACATGGCTGGTTCGGGTAGTCACATGCGGCTGTCCGGCCGTATTTCAGATAGAAAATGATACAACACAGAGATTGAGCCGGATTGCCGGATGGCCGGAAAACGGGCTGTCAGGCAGCAGAAAACAGCAGAAATCGCAGAAAAAAGATAATATGAGCAGGAAGAAGCCGGATACAAGTATTTTTGAGAAGTTCCGTGATGCGGATCGTGAGCATGTTGCGCGCATCTGGGAGGTGTCCGGCCGGAACAGACCCGAACGTGTAACACGTCCCGGCAATGCGTCCGAATACCCCGATGCAGAGAGAGAGTGGCGCCGGCTGCAGAAACGAATTCGCTCCGATGCTTCTCTAAAGAAAACCGGAGCTGTCGGACGGGCCGGCAGGCCGGACAAGAAAAGGCCGACGGGGACGCTCGTATCGCTTTACTCCGCCGTCGCAGCAGTGGCGGCACTGCTGCTGGCAGGATTCTTCTACTGGTACCTTTTTGTGCCGGTTACCGTCGAGGCGCCTCGCGGCAGCTTTACAAGCTGGCAGTGGGAAGAGGGAGTGCAGGTGGAACTCAACAGCGGATCTTCGATCAGCTGGTATCGCAGGCCATGGAACGGCCATCGTGAGCTGAATCTGCACGGAGAGGCCTATTTCGAGGTTCAGCCGGATGAAAAAAGTTTTACCGTCACCACGCACAACGCCAGTATCGCCGTCACAGGCACCCGGTTCAATGTCCGCGCATGGGATTCCGGTCCGCAAATGCGCACCGAACTGACGCTCATCGACGGTGAGGTCAGCCTGGCTTCACTGATGCAGCCTGCAGAGGCGGTGCAGCTCGAGCCCGGACACTCGAGCGTGGTGGACAGCGAGGCGGATGCGCCGCACAAGCCCGAGCCGGCAGACACCAGCCGTGCGCTGGCCTGGCGTGACAAGGGTTTCTACTTCTCCGGACTGTCCCTGAGCGAAGTGGCCGGCGAACTGGAGCGGCGCTACAATACGGAAATCGAGATAGAAGACGAAGCGCTGTCGGAGCGCCGTCTGACGCTTTATCTGCCGTCACCCGACGATCTTGAGTCGATTGTCACCTCCATCTGCCATGTTACCGACTGCCGCTACAGTTGGTCGGATGACGGGATTCGGTTATATTGACAGTGTGATATTGAAGCCGGTGAGCCGGTCAGCCGGTCCAGCCGGTGTCAGTTAACCATTCATTACCTTGCCGTGCCATGTGCGCACTTCTCATTGCTGTTATGACCATGCTGCCGGTGATGCAATCCGGTGATCCCGTCTACTCATTCGAATTTCACGATGAGCCGCTCGAGCGTGCGCTGTACCTCATATCCGAAAAAACCGGAACGGATTTTCTTTATGAATCGGAGCTGACCGACGGGGTGATGGTGCGGGCGGTTTTCCGGGAGAAGCCGCTCCGCGATATACTTGATGAGCTGCTGGAACCGGAAGGGCTCGAGGCAAGGCGCATCCGGACGGGTATTTATGTGATCAGGCATTCGCTGCGCCAGCATATCCGGCCGCTGGCGGAGGTTCCGGCCGGGGCCGGCAGCAGGGTGGATGCACTGCGGTCGGAAGCTATGCAGCCTCTTGTGTTACCCTTTTCGGCTGCATTCGACGAACCTGTACCGTTGAGTGAAATCATTCTTCGCCGGTCGTTGCCGGAGTGATTTTGTTTCCGGACAGCACCGGTTGCCCGGCAGGGCACCTGAGCAGCAGCACATTCAAAAGCCAATATAAATAACAAAAATTCCATCATGCCAGACGACTCCCGAACCTTCCTGCAACAGGCAGAAAGCTATGCCGTGAAAAACTCATCGCCCGAATCACCACTGCTGCGGGATGTGCGCCGGGCGACGGCCGCCGAACTCCGGTATGACGATATGCTCAGCGGTCCGCTTGTCGGCGCGCTGCTACGGATGATGGCCGGGCTCACAGCCGCCCGGTTTGTCCTGGAAATCGGCACCTTCACCGGCTACGGTACGCTTCAGATCGCATCGGGAATGACATCGGGCGGACGCATCATCACCTGCGAGGGCAACGACAAGTATTCCGCCATCGCCCGGCGGTTTTTCGACCGGTTTCACAAAGAGCAGCCGTCCGGGCCGCGCATTGAGCTGCTGACCGGCATGGCGCTGGATGCCATCCGCGAACAGAAAATCCTGGAGTCCGGACCGAAACCCGATCTCATTTTCCTCGATGCCGACAAGGAAAGCTATCCGGTCTATTACGATGTTCTGATGCCGGTGCTGCGGCCCGGCGGGGTCATGGTCATCGACAATGCATTCTGGGGCGGCAAGGCCTGGGCCGATGCGGCCGGCGAGGCGGACGACCGCAAGGGTAAGGCCGTCGACCGGATGAACCGGCTCATTTCGGTTGATGCGCGGGTCGAAAATGTGCTGCTGCCGGTGCGCGACGGGCTGCAGATCGTCCGGAAACATCCGGAAGCATCATGAAACAAAAATTGGCATATCCGATTCAAAATTTTAAATTAGGTCAGTCTGTTGAAGCAGCCGGACGGTCCGCATGGGGCGGACTGACGAACAAATGGGGTTTATGCCGGCGCTGATACTCCTGTTGCCCGATGCCTCGTGCAGCGCATCCGGGAGTGTTATGCGTGCTTTCATCAGGAATTATTGACAACCGAAAAGCCACTAATCGGATAGTACTCATGAAAAATATTGTTACCGTTTTGACGGCAGGCCTGCTGGCCGTATGTCTTGCAGCAAGTGCAGCAATGGCAGGCGGATATCAGCTCAACCTGCTGGGACAGAGACAGATCGGGATGGGACATGTCGGTACCGGCATGCCGCTCGACATTGCAACCATAGCCATGAATCCGGGCGGACTCTCCGCACTGGACGGAAATGCCGTCATGGCGGGTTCCAACGCCACGTTCATCAGCACCGCCTACCGGGCGCCGGCGCCGTCCACCTATCAGGCCAACACCGACTCCAGGGTGCGAACGCCGTTCAGCATCTATGCCAGCTATGACACGCCGGTGGACAACCTGAAGGCGGGTTTTGCCGTGTACACTCCCTACGGAAACGCTCTGAAGTGGGAAGAGGGGTGGAAGTACCGCACGCTGCTGCGCGAGATTTCCCTGACATCCATTTACCTGCAGCCCACGCTCAGCTATGCGATTACCGACAACATCGGTGTCGGTGCCGGATTCATTTATGCCATCGGGATGGTGAATCTGCAGCGCGATCTGCCCATCAGCGACATGGACGGACATACCGGAATTGTCGAGCTTGACGGATCGACAACCGCGATCGGCTTCAACGCCGGTATTTATGCGGATGTGACCGACCTGGTTTCGCTTGGTGTTTCCTACCGCTCGGAGATTGAAATGGAAGTGGAAGGCGGAGATGCCGATTTTACCATTCCGCAGTCGCTGCAGGGCAATTTTCCGGAAGGCAACCGGTTTGATGCTTCCCTGCCGCTGCCGGCCGTGCTTAACATCGGCGTGGGGCTGACCCCGACCGAGCGTCTGCGCGTGGGTATCGATGCCAACCTGACGTTCTGGAGTGCCTATGAGAGCCTGGATTTTGCTTTCGAGGAAAATACACCTGCGCTGCAGAACATTACCGAGCCCCGGAATTTCAATGACCGCTGGATCTTCCGTCTGGGCGGCGAATTTGATGCGACCGAAGCGCTGCAGCTGCGTCTCGGCGGATACTTTGACCCGTCCCCGGTGGATGAGGGCTTCATAACTCCCGAGACACCGGATCTCGACCGGATCGGAATGTCGGCAGGAGTGGGCTACGCCTTTACTCCCGATCTGGGCGTCAATGCCTCGCTTCTGTTTATTACATCCAGTCCCCGGGAGCAGTCCCTGGAGGATACAATCGATGCGGGCACCTTCGGCACCGTGCCGGTAGGCGAGTTCAAGACACGGGCCTGGCTGCCGGGCATATCCCTGTATCACAAATTCTGACCGGTCCCGGAACCGGTGTTTTTCCGGATGCGGCCCGGCAATGTGCCGGACGACGGCCGGTTCAGCAACCGACCGGATCAAGCCACCATTTTAAACTTTCAAATGAATTCCATTATGAAGCGGTTAACACATCTTTTCTCTTTTCTGATGGCGATGCTGGTGCTCAGCCAGTGCGACCCGAGCATCAGTGAACGTACGGCAGACTCGGGTCAGGCCGATTTTTCCAGCTATGTGGCCGTGGGCAACTCGCTGACGGCCGGTTATTCCGATAATGCGCTGCACCGGGAAGGGCAGATCAACTCCTTTCCCAACATTCTGGCCGGACAGATGCAGCAGGCGGGCGGAGGGGAGTTCCTCCAGCCGCTGGTCAATCCCGGTGTCGGATCCAATGCCGAAGGTGAAGCACGGCTCGTGTTGCAGGTTACGACCGGCCCGGACGGCTCTCCGACGCTGTCTCCGGCTCCGGCCGCAGAAAGCGGACAGGATATTTTCAGCCGGCAGCAGACCGGACCGTTTCACAACGTCGGTGTCCCCGGGGCGCGCAGTTTCCATCTGGTTGCGGAGGGATACGGCAACACGGAAGCCGGTGAAGGCAATTACAACCCATTTTTTGCCCGCTTTAAAAGTGATCCCATGGCGACGGTTCTCGGCGATGCACTGATGGCTGAGCCGACGTTCTTCACACTCTGGGCCGGCAACAACGATGTGCTGGGCTATGCCACGGCAGGCGGTACCGGTCAGGGCCTTGAGGAGATGGGCGATCCTGCGCAGGTGAGCGACAACGACATTACCCCGGTGAATGTGTTTGAGGGCAGCATCGAAGCGCTGGCCGGCACACTGGCCGGTGAAGGGGCGCTGGGTGCGGTGCTGAGCATCCCGGATGTGACCACCATTCCGTTTTTCAATACGGTTCCCTGGGACGGACTGGCGCTGACCGCCGAGCAGGCGCAGATGCTCCGGGCCGGATATGAGGCCGAGGGTGTTCCCGAGCAGCTTATCCCTGATTTCCAGGAAGGAGCCAACGGATTTGTGATTGAGGACGGCGACGCTCCGGCCGGTTTCCGGATGGCCGAGCAGGGTGAGCATATTTTGCTTTCGGTTCCTCAGGATTCCCTTCAGCCGCTGCCGGAAGGCGCCGGTTGGGGCAGCAGCACGCCCATTCCCGATCAGTATACACTGACCGCGGAGCAGGCCGGCAATGTCCGGCTGGCGACCGACACCTTCAATGACATTCTTGAAGGCGCGGCATCGCAGCTCGGTCTCGTTTTTGTGGATGTCAATCCGGAACTGGAAGCCGCGGCGCAGGAAGGGGTTGTGTACGATGCCATCCTGCTGACCACCGAATTTGTCGAGGGCGGCGTGTTTTCACTCGACGGCATACATCTGACTCCGCGCGGTGCCGCGATGGTGACCAACATGGTGATCGAAGAGATCAATGAAACCTATGGCGCTACCGTCTCGCCCGTTAACGTGAGTGCCTACGAAGGTGTGCGATTCCCGTAGGTTGCCACTTGCTGATTCATTATCTTTGGGGTTTTGAAAAGTGACTCAAAACCCCAAAGAAATTATTTTCCGGCGATGCAGCTGATATCCGACAGCAACCGGGATGCGCGGCATCCGAAAACCCGCCCTGGCAGCTATGAGTGGTGGTATTTTGACGGCATTTCCGATGACGGGGAGTACCAGATTGTGATTATTTACTATGACGGCTGCCCGTTTTCCACGAGGTATGTCCGGGAGGCGGACCGGTTTCGTCATAAATCCGGAGACGGATCCGGAATGAAGGGGGATGGACCGGACAGTGGGACTGGCGGCAATACGGACGCCGGTGCAGCAGGAAATACCCTGGCCGACACAGCAGAGAACGCACCGGAAAATAAAGCAGCTGAGGCGGCCGGTGCGCTGGCCGGGCAGCATCCCGCCATCAGCATTTCGGTTTACCACAAGGGGGAGCCCATCTTTTACAGCCTGAGTGAATATCCGCCGGATCAGTGCTCCTTTTCCGAAGATAAGCCGGAGGTGACCATCGGCGGCAATTCCCTTCGCCGCGATGTCCGTGAAAAGCACGGAAGCGAAGATTTTTCCGGTTATGACCTGCGCATCAACGAACGGCTGCCTTCGGGGGATGAGCTCAAGGGAATCATTACGTTCACCGGGATGGTCCCGAATGAGAGGATGTTCGGAACGGCGAAGAAATCCGGCGGACGACGGTCATCACCGAATAGGAGCAACTCAAATGCGGCTGATGCAGATCAGATTGCCCGGGACGGTACCGGACCCGATGGTGAAACGCATCTCTGGAACCTGGTCTTTCCCAGGGCGAAGATGCAGTGCCGGATGAACCTGCTGAAAAACGGCATTGTCTCACGCGAAATGATTTTTGACGGCATCGGTTATCACGATCACAATCTGGGTACCGAGCCAATGCGCCAGAGCTTCCGCGACTGGTACTGGGGGCGGGTCCATTTTGAGGAGGCGACGCTGGTCTACTATGTGATGAACAAAAAATCAGGCGCCGATTACCGGGCCTGGCTGATCAGCTCCGACAACCGGCGGCTGCTGTACACGCTCGACCTGAAAAACATCAGACGGCGGCGCTTCAACGGATTTCTGCTGCGACCGGGACGCGAGCTTCGGTTTCAGGACAAGGAGCTCGGTGTGGTCATTCGGCACAAAAAGGTATCCGATTCCGGGCCGTTTTACTGCCGTTATGTCACCGAAGCGCACCTGACACATCCGTCCATTGGTGAAAAAGTCAGCGGAACAGGCATCGGAGAATATATCCGTCCGGGCCGTATCCACCGCCGGATTTTCTGGCCGCTGGTGCACATGAGGCTGCGGTATGTGGACAGCAAGCCCCACTGGGTGCAGAAATCGCCGCGGCTGTACCGCTGGACCTGGTGAATCACCGCGGATCTTGTGAAATACCGCTGAACCTGGTGAATCACTGCGGACCTGGCGAATTACCGCGAACCCTGATTACCTTTGGTGCTGTCATCAAGTCCGGAAGGCTCGGCCTTGTCAGCAGCGCTGCCGGCTGGTGACGGATCGTCCATTCCTTTCGGCTCCGGCCGCTTATCTCCGCTCTCGCCGGTAGCGGCATCACTTTCACTGCCGGTTGTGGTCTCTTTTTGCCCGGAACTGTCGCTTTCATCCGATTTTATGGCATCCTGCCCGTCTCCGGTCATCTCATCCGGATCCGGCAGCGGTGCTTCGGGCGCTTTCGGCTCACGTCCGAGCAGCAGACGGAACCCGCCCTGCGGATACCCGTCCTCGTCGAAGTTTCCGCTTGTTTCACGGCATGATTTGCGCAGCTCCTCCAGAGTATAGGTGACATGCGCAAGTACATGACCCGAGCGGTAAATTTTGGGACCAATGGGGTTGCCGAGCTTGATAAAAAGTTCAGGCTTGTCACCTCTCATCGTATGCATATGCGAGGTGAACGGTATGATTTCGCATTTTTCCGGGTCAATATGACGTGACAGCCAAGCCAGGCCGCTTTCCAGGGTGACGGCCTTGTGCGGGTTGACCAGTTTTCCTTCCGGATAGGCCCAGATACCGACAGGATGCTCTTCTGTGCTGTTGTTGAGCAGCCGTACGGTATATTCAAGGCTTTTCATGGCTCTGAGCGGATAGTCACGGTTGATGGAGTAGACACCGAGATAACGAAAGAACGGATACCGGCGCAGCTGCTGCTCATCCATGATGGCACGCGCATCCAGTCCGAAAGAGGCCTCGTTCATGAGCAGCGGAATCATCCCGTCCCACCAGGAGTTGTGCGTGCCCACAAACAGCACGGATGTACCACCCGGCGGATGCACAGAATCGTCAATCCAGACCCTGCGGAAACGGCGCCGGAAGAGGGTAAGTGAATACCAGTAGAACATCCGGTAAAAAACGGGAGATACCTTGTCCTTGATGAATGCGGGGCGTTCTTTTTTCACTTATGGTGACTCCGGTTGGTTAGGATTGACATGTAAAATCGAATTAATCAAGTTTACAAAACTTTGGATTCCAATGCTAAAAAACGTACAATTGAGGGGAAAATGCACAGCATGCGATGACCGGCGGCTGTGCATGATCTGAGGCTGTGCATGATCTGAGGCGGAGGGTATGGCTGGCCTGCAGATGTATATGATCTGACCGGCATGGTCAACGGAGCTGTCCCACCTGTATTAGTGGTATGAATATGGCAGCGTGCCGGTACAGACGGTTATTAATTGCAAAATTTTTTGGCATTGACGGATATGATTGTTCCGGAGATCATCTACAATCTTTCACTTCTTGGTGTCCTGCTGCTGGTCTCCAACCTGCTCAACGACCGGTTTGATGCTGCATCTTGGAAAGGGCGGGTGGCTCAGGGAGTGCTTTTCGGGGCCATTGCCGTAGTGGGCATGTCGTATCCCTTCACCTTCGTCGAGGGGGTGATATTTGACGGACGCACCATTGTGGTGGGAATTGCCACCATATTTTTTGGTCCACTGACCGGTGCCATCAGCGTAATCATGACGATCCTGTTCCGCATCTGGCTCGGGGGTGACGGCGTGATCATGGGTATGATGACAACACTGACCGCTTTTGTTCTGGGCTGGGTGTTCCATGTTGTGAAACAGAATAACGATAACGGTCAGATAACCCTGCCGCAACTGTTTGTATACAGCATGATGGTGCACCTTATGATGGCGTTCTATGTCCATGCTCTGCCAGAAAACATCGCTGACGATGTGTTTCAGAATGTGGCGATCAGTTTTGTGGTAATTTATCCGCTTATTACCATCATCATTGGTAAAGTCCTTAATGATCATCATCGCGGCAAGGAATACGTCGGCAAGCTGCAGCAGAGTGAAGAGAAATTCCGGCTGCTCATCGAATCTTCGGATGACGTAATCTTTACGATGGACACCGATTTGCGGCATACGGGTGTCTATGGCACCTGGATGAAACGGATAAACATGGAGCCGGAAGATTTTATTGGCAAAAGAGCCGCTGACATCGTTGGTGAAAAGGAGGGACAGTGGTACGAAACATGCTATCGCAAGGCGCTCTCCGGCGAGGTGGTGGTCTATGAATGGGAAACACCCGCCCCGGACGGCATGGTGAAATACCAGTCCAAAGTATCACCGATACGCAACCGGGAAGGAGAGATCATCGGAATTGTCGGAATCGGACGAAATATCACCGAACTGAAAGAAACCCAGAAAAAACTGGCGCGGTCGCTCAGAGAAAAGGATGTGCTCCTCAGTGAAATCCATCACCGGGTAAAGAACAATATGGCTATCATCTCGAGCCTGCTTTCGCTTCAGTCTGAATATATTGCAAATGAAGAGGCCCGTTCGATCTTTCGCGACACGGAAAACCGCATCCGGTCCATGGCGCTGGTTCATGAAATCGTCTATGAGCAGACGGATTTTGTGGAAATCAATGCCGCCAAGCTGATCAGCAGAATAGTTGACTTGCTTTCCAATTCGTTCGGACTGGAATCCAGGGGGATCAGGGTCGAAACGGATCTGGAGGAAATCATTCTGGATTTCAATCACTCGGTGCCCTGCACTCTGCTGATTAATGAGCTGATCACAAACGCTGCCAGGCACGCTTTCAGGAACCACGGGGAAGGAACCATATTTGTCCGGCTTTCGCGGGCTAACGGTAAAAACGAGATCGAGATCAGTGATGATGGTGTTGGAGTTGATAATGTGGATCAACTTTATAATCCGGTTTCTTTCGGCACTACGATCATTCACGGACTGGTTCAGCAATTGCGGGGAGATATCAGTTTTGAAAGCAATGGCGGTGGCCTGACAGTGAATATCCGGTTTTAAAGAGAGCAGCCGGACACGCAATGGTCCGGCATACTCTCCGCAACTGTGTGACAGATCGCCTGCTTCACCACCGCTTTCTGAACGGGGCAGGCTCCGGTCTTTCAGCGGCTCTGTAACAAGAGGCTACTTCACGAGCACCGTACTCCGAACTTATAGCAAATCATGCTCAGCAGGCTATTTAACGAGCATCATGGTCCGGACTTGCTGCAACGTTCCGGTCTCCATGCGGATCAGGTACACGCCGCTGGCCAGCCTGCCGGCATCCCATGAAATTTCATGACGACCCGGCTCCATACGGGCATCCATAAGGGTATCCACCCGGCGCCCGAGCGCGTCATAAACGGTGATCGCCACATGTCCCGGCTGATGCAGGTCAAAGGGAACGGCAGTGACCGGATTGAACGGATTCGGGTAGTTGGCATGCAGCCGGGTTTCCTGCGGAAGCTGTATTCCGGGATCCGGATCAGTAAATACCCCGCGGCCGTCTTTCCGGAATTTCCAGTCACCGCGGGCGGGCTGCTGCAAGCCGTCCGAACCCGTAGTGAAGGAAGCGCGGTCAAGTGAAAGAACCGGTGCCTGATTCCAGTCGGACAATGCCCGCAACTCAATTACGGCAAGCCCGGATTCTGATGGTGACGACGGACGGCCCATTCCCTTGTGCGCCCAGGCCGAAGACCAGCCGGCCGGAATACCTGATACGCTGCTTTGGCTTTCATCAGTCAGATACACCCGTCCGGATTGTGACGAATGCAAATCTGTTCCGGCAGAGATATCCGCATCAGGCGAGTGAGCAAGCTTGTGCCGGTTGGCTGACAATGATGCCGGTGAGCGGCCATGGTGAAAGGTGATCAGGCGGGAGGCATCCGACCAGCTTTCGGCCCAGTCACCCGGCCGGACATCGAGCAGCTCCCAGTCCGCGGCATCTATTCCGGATATGGAAAACCGGGCACTGAGTCCGAGCAGCTCGCTGAAATCTTGCGCCGAAAGAACCAGACGCACGGTTTCATTTTTGGAAAGTCCGGGAAGATGGAATGCGGCAAGCGCGGTATTATCACCGGTTTTTTGCTGTTCTGCCGCGTCGGTGAGGGCTTTTGGCTGGACACCCGTTTCTGCTGTTTCTCCGAAATTGCGTCCGATGGCCAGAAGATCGCGGTAATCGATACGGCCGTCGCCATTGGTGTCGGCATGTCCCACGGGGGCGGGCAGCCATCGGGTCACCGGCTGCGGTGCCCATTCAATGCTTTGCGGAACCCGGGCCGGACCGGTCGCCATCCAGTACAGAGCAAGGTTAATTACGTCGGCTTCGGAGACGGTGCCTTCACCACGGGTATTGCCCGGCCAGACGGTCATTTCTTCCTGCTCAAGGGGGACGCCTGTTATCCGGATATCATCGATCCGGTTGGTGCCGGAAGTGCCTATGACATCCCCGTTGATGGATGTGCTGTCGATGCGCACCCAGCGCAGGTTAAGCCGGCCGGCATCAGAGGCGTCTGCAGGAAGCGGAATGTCAAATGCAGACCACGAAGTGCCGACCTGGATATCGCCGCCGGGTACAGGAGTCCATTCGGTGGGCGAGCCGGACCCGCTGCCGTTGCCGGATTCACCTTCAGAGTTATCCGTCTGGAAATAAAGCCGGAAATCGCGCGGACCTGTACCGGATCCGCTCATGTAGAACCGAAGGGCAAGCTGGTCGTGTCCCTGCGTGGTGAGGCTGGCCGACCAGTATTTGTGGTGATGGTCTCCGGATACCGTACCGTTGTCGGATCCGCCACCGTTATCACCGGAATCACCGTTGGCATCGGAATCGCTGCCGCCATCGGAGCCACCGTTGTCTTCGGTCCCGCCGTTATCACCGTTGTCACCGGTACCCCCGTTATTGTCGCTGCCGTTGTTCTGCTCCACATGCCACTGGTTGGAGTTTGGAGCCCGGCCGGTGTTGCCGCCGGTCCAGCCGGAAAATCGTGCTCCGTGCAGGGCTGCAACTGCAGGCGAGTCGGGATCCAGGTTGGCATAGAGACCGGTGTCAGCTGACCAGTGCTCGCCGTCAAAGGTCCATTCGGCAATGGTGACGCGGGGCGTTGTGACCGTGACCTCCGGGGCCGTAAACTGATCTCCGTCCCAGATGCCGCCGCCGTCACTGCCGTAAGCGGCGTACAACTCCGGCTGATCATCCAGCTGAAAACGCCCCAGTACCAGCCAGCTTCCGACAGGCTGATCGATCGGGAAGAGGGTTTCAAAGCGGAAATGTCCGTCCGAAAATTCGGTAAGGGTGAGCGGCAGCCATTCGGCCGCATCCCATGCCTCCGGGGCAGGTGCATCCGGAAGCGAGGCGTCGCTGGCGATGATCCCAAACTCCGCCTCCAGCCGGTCGCTGGCAGAAATATCCTCTTCTGTGATACCGGATGCCGCAAGCCGGAACCGGAACAGCTGTTCGGATCCGCGTGCAATGGTGACCGGACCGGGGGCTGTCAGCCCGGCATCGGCCAGATAGGGCGGAATGTCGATATCCACTGGATCGGGAGCGGCAATCTCCAGCGGAACGGCATCCCTGTCAGTAAATTCAATATCATTTACAGCAAAACCGGCCGTTCCTGCATCTGCGCCGTCGCGAATACGGAACTGCAGATGCAGCAGGCTTCCGGAGCCGCTCTGCTCGCCGGATGTGCTGCTGACCGAGGCGCCGAGCGAGCCGTCCGGCAGAGGCCGGGCGAAGACAACAGCATCGGCACCGAACAAATCGCCGGGCAGAATCTGCTCAAAATCGAACCGTTCGGGATCATAGTCCAGTTCCAGGCCGGCATACTGAAGATTGGCGGCATCGGTGACCGAAAGGGTCAGCTCGCATACAACGCCGGGAAGCAGGAAGGCGCCGTCGCAGACGTATGAAAGCGAGGAGGATGGTGCCGGTTCATCAGCTTCCATTGCCGGCACGCCCACCTCATAGCCCGCTGTGCCGGTTTCAGAAATCGTAACTGCGGCAATGGCACCGTGCGGAAATACAAGCGGTGGCAGGACAAAGAAGGCAACGATCAGAAATGCCGTTTTCAGGAGTGCCGGAAGGGCAGCGGCACTGTGTCCGGCAGCGCGGACACGGGTGCAAAACTGGTAAGAAGTAGTCATAATGAGATCGTGGTTTGGTGTGAAGTCCCGCATCCGTCCGGAATGCGGACGACAGTGCGGACAGAAAGTCCCGGTTGCCCGGTACTATCGAAGAGCAGGTAAACTGCCCGGACTTACACTACCGGCGTTCTCTATTATGTGCGTTTGACAGCCTGTCAGGCCGGATCTACTGCTTCCGGTTTTGCTATGCGGGATTGACTGGATCCTGTGGCTCTGGCAAGCTGCTCCCGGGTCCATCCGCGTGCCCAATGCGGGCTCTGGTCATGCCGATGTAATCAGGATATTATATTCTATTTAATACGTAGTTATGGGCTTTAGGATTTCGACCTTACCTTATAAAAAAAACTTTTACACTGAATTATTATGAAGTTTCACACGATTCTTCGAGCTATACTCTTCCCTGTTCAAAACTATCAGCTCTGAATTTTCGTTATTCTTGAAAATGTGTAAATTGCCTTTATGAAAACGCTAAGCATCGACATACCGGATACATTTGACCTGGATGACAAAGAAGTCAAAATGGCGCTTGCTTCCAAACTCTATGAAAGAGGTAAACTATCTCTGGGACAAGCAGCCTTACTTGCCGGTTATTCCAAAGAAACATTCATGGAATTACTTGCTGAATATGGCGTTGCTGTGATCAACTATTCTCCTGAAGAGCTTGATGACGACATAAAAAATGCCGAAAAATATAGTCTCTGACGCAAGTTGCCTGATTTTACTCAACAAAATTAGCCGTCTCGATCTGTTACGCCAGGTTTTTGGTAAAATTCTTATTACCAATATCGTTGCCGAAGAATTTGGCCATCCCATTCCCGAATGGATAGAGGTTCGTCCAACAGATTCATTTCTTCAAAAAGGACTATTAAATATTCTGGACGCTGGTGAGGCTTCTGCCATAACACTGGCCACTGAACTCCACGATGCACTTTTAATTATCGACGAATCTAAAGGTAGAAAAGTCGCAAAGAAAATGGGTCTATCGGTCACCGGGAGTCTTGGAGTGGTTATTATTGCGAAAAATAATGGCCATATATCATCAGTAAAAGCAATTATCGAAAAAATCGAACATACTAACTTCAGAATTTCACCAAGTATCATTCAAAGTGTTTTACAAAAAGCAGGCGAATCATAAAAATGCTTGTAATACACCCATAACACCCGATTCGTGCGGTCGTGTAAAATATTATTGCCTTTACACTTATGTAATTGCCACGCCGCACAAACGCAGGGCCGTTACCTGCCTCCGGAAGGACCGTCATTGAGGATCCTGACGTGGCTCAGATCATAAAAAATTCAAGATGAACCAACAAGAGTTTGCAGCTTTGCCTGGCATCAGCTTCGGAACACTTCGTAATTGGGAGCAAGCTCAAAGAAAGCCGCATGGTCCGGCAAAAGTACCGCTAAAAGTTGCTGAAAAGATACTCTCCCGGAGTCACTTTCCAGCTGAAAATCGAACTCACACCCCCAGCAGCATCCGGCCTGTCTGCTCGTCAATCCCGATCCGTGCATAGCCCGCCAGGGTCTCGTTCATTTTCCATGACACACGCACCGGCTCCCAGGTAAACGCATCGGTATCGAGGATGCCGAAGGAAGCATCGCGGGTGCTGTCGCGGGGCTGACCGATACTCCCGGGGTTGATGACAAACCGGTGGCCCGGTTTGACGCGCAGCACGCCAATCTGTTCGGACACGATGCCGGACACGTGGGTGTGTCCGACCAGGCAGAAGGTCTGGCTGATTTGCGAAAGCACGTTCCGGCAGGCCGGAGCGGAATTAAGATAGTCCCAGCGGTCGGGCCGGACCGGCGAGGCGTGGGCGGCTATCCAGTTCTCACCCTCCAGAACAAGCGGTGCATCGTCCAGGTACTTGCGGTTTTCCGGAGAAAGGATTTCGCGCGTCCGTGTGAGCAGCGACCGGTTGGGTTCGCGGAACATATCCAGCGGGATGCGCTCTGCGGCTCCGGCGTCATGGTTTCCGAGCACAGAAGGGATCTCCCTTTCCCGCAGCATCGTGATCA
Organism: Natronogracilivirga saccharolytica; assembly: GCF_017921895.1. NCBI lineage: Bacteria > Pseudomonadati > Balneolota > Balneolia > Balneolales > Cyclonatronaceae > Natronogracilivirga > Natronogracilivirga saccharolytica. Next base: position 15,642 of record NZ_JAFIDN010000005.1, on the reverse strand, counting down.
CCTCATCCGGAAAGGGGCCGTAGCCCACATGATCCCCGAGGCTGATGACCCGGTCGTGCGGCAAGGTCTCCAGTTTCTTCAGACAAGCCTGAAGAGCAGGAAGATTTCCGTGAATGTCAGATAGAACAGCGATGCGCATGGGTTATTGCCGGTATGGGTGATGTTATAATAATGTCAAAAAATCCGGTGCTGGTCCGAAACTGACCGAAACCGCCCGGAACCGCTCCGGATTATGTGCAATGTAACGGGGAGCGGACGTATTTCTTTCAACGTCAGCCGGCAAAGTTACTGAATATTTGATTAACAGGACACGGCTATATCCCATGGGCTGCTGCCATCCCGCACGGTTCAACTCCGGAACGGTATCCGCAGAATATACAGGAAATGCAAGTGCGGCAACCCGGGAAAAGCAATCAATAATGTTACAGGACTCCGGCGCGGAAATAGTATATCAGCCGTTTTCCCTGATATGAATAAAGGAATCGGTATTCTGATGGTCCTCTGAATTTTTATCCGAACTGCAGACCAGCAGATAGCTTTTGTTGCAGCACCATACATGTTTGACCGGAACGAAGAAGCTCAGAAGTCTGTGCCATGTTTTTCGGCGGATTCGTTCCATACGGGTGCCGCATTGCGGACATATTGGTGATGAAGTAAATTTTGACATGAATATGGAATGATTTGATAATACCTTGATGATGTATCCGGTTTTTGATCCATCTGTTTATGTTACCCTCTTACATGATTAAAAACGGATGAAGCTGTTCTTTAAAACCGGATGACTACCCAATAAAAAAACACTCTGCTTGTACTTCAGTGAACATTATAATTAAATCAGACGGAAAGTTTTGGGAGGCAATGTGTTTTCGTACAAATATTAATAAATTCTAATGGATAAATTACGGCAAGATATTGTCCGCAGGCGCAGTAGCCGTAAATAATATTATAGCAATGGGTTATGCGGAAAGGTATTGTGTTTGTATGGGGATGCTCTTAATTACCGGCGATCCCCGGCCATATGTACAAACGAATCCTGATTGTTTTCCCGGGCATCATTGCCGCGCCTGGACACAACAAGGTAATTTTTGTTGCAGCAGGAGACATGAATCACCGGCACGATATAGCTGAGCAGCCGGTGCCATGGTTTCCGGCGGATGCGTTCCATGCGGGTGCCGCATGAGGGGCAGATTTTTGATGAAGTCAGTTGTACCATAATTGCTTATCCGTTAGTGTTGTCTTGAACGTGAAAGACGGATACGATTATTCGGTCCGGCGTTTCCGGTTATCCTCGCAAAACCCCAAAAAAATCTTTGCCATTCTTGGATATCCGGATGACTGATGCAACGCACGATTACTTACACATAAAATGTATGTAAACAGAAGTAATACTCCTAATGGACAGGCTTGTTATTAACAAATTCTAATCAGGTTACAGGTGATGTAGATCGGGATGGATGAGCTCATAAAGTGCTTAAGAAGTTATCTTGCGGAGAAATAACCGGCTGTTCCGGAGAATCTGTTTTCCATCATTGCCGCTTGCGTTACTGATCACTCTGACACATATATTTTCCCTCGGTGCACAGTTGCAGGCCCGGACACCGGACAGTCCGAAACATGAATTCCGAAGCGCCTGGATATCCACCGACTGGGCACTCGACTGGCCGACCGGCATCTCTACATCGGCATCGGGCCGTAGAAGGACGGGACCTCAAATCAAGTGAATATCAAAGACGAACTGCCGGAACAGATCGATGCGGTTCGTGATGCCGTGGCCAAAGGGAAAATTTTCTTCAGTAACAGTGGCATCGCATCGGAGACATTCGGCGGGTTGAACGATGATCCCGATAAACCCTGCGATCCGTCGGCGAAGGAGGAATCCGGCAACATCGTGGCGGTCACCGGGGAGCGGAGTGTGGTCGATGACGCTCCCGGGGGATACGGATCCCGGATAATTTCTCACACAAAAACCAGAACCATCGCGGCGTATGCAATGGCCGCCAGCAATCCGGCCGAAAGGGCCAGGGGAAACTGGGTTCGGACATGGTCCATCAGGTCGCAGCCGGTAGCCAGCGAACTCAGTATGGTCGTGTCGGATATGGGCGAGCACTGATCGCCGAAGACGCTGCCGCCAACCACCGCGGCAAAACAGAGCTGCAGGAAAAACACATCCGGAACCACCGCCCAGGCCAGCGGCATGGCAATGGGAAAGACCACCGCATAGGTCCCCCAGGAGGTTCCCGTCGAAAATGCAATCAGCATGCACATGGCCATCAGCAGGCCGGGCAGCAGCGCCGGCAGGATCAGTTCACGCGTCAGGGCCACTACGTATTCCGCGGTTCCCACGGCTTCGGCTACCTCCTTGAGCGTGACGGCCAGCGCAAGGATGATGGCGCCGATGGTAACCCCCTTGCAGCCATCGATAAAGCCCCCGATCACATCCTTCAAAGTCATTCCTTTCATGATGGCGATGCCCATGCCCACAAGCACGGCCAGCACAAAAGCCTCGGCGATCAGCAGCGTCGGATCATCCGAGCCCAGTATGAAGAACGTGTAGATGTAGGGCAGAACAGCCAAGCCCAGCAGCACGGCAATCGGACCGAAGAAATCGATCAGCCCGGAGCGGTAGCCTTCCGGCACTTTCGAATCAACGAGCTCGCCGGAGGCCATCGGCACGGCATCGCGCCGGTCGAGTTTGCCGGTGGACCGCGAACGTTGTATGGCCTCGCGCATGCTTTTCCCGGGAATCCAGGGAAGTTTCTCAACGGCAAACAGCAACGTGATCAGCAGGGCGAAAATGGCGTAGAAATTGAACGGCAGACTGCTGAAGAAGAAAGCAATGCCGTCCTGACTGGTCTCAAAGATTGTTACCGTGCCCAGAACCAGCCCGCTGACGTAAATCGGCCATACATTGAACGGGATGATGGTGGCGGCGGGCGAGGCGGTGCTGTCGACCATGTAGGACAGCTCTTCGTGGGAAACCTTGTGGCGGTCGGCAACCGGACGCACCGTGGCTCCGGTAAGTACGGTGCTGATGGTTCCGCCCTGATGAAAGATCAGTCCCATGATCCAGGTGAAAAATTTGGCCGAGCGGGGACCCCGGACCATCAGCCGGCTGGCAGTTTTTGCAAAGGCAACCGCGCCGCCGGTGCAGGTCCAGATGCCGATCAGACCGCCCAGCGCCCAGAGGTATACCAGCAGGATGAGGGCAAAACTTTCGGTTCCGATGGACGGGATCAGGAACTCCCGGACGATGTTGGGTTTGCCGGAAATGAATCCGCCCAAAAGGATCCCGGTAAACAGTGCGGTGACCACCTCGCGGGTCCAGAAGGCAAGCAGGATGGCAACCAGAGGCGGCAGTACCGACCAGAATCCGTAATGGCCGTCGCGTTCGGGCAAGGTTTCGCCGGACAGATAGTGGATTGCCGCACCGATCACCAGAACGATAAAGAGGCTGTACAGGATCCGCCGGCGGGTTTTGGGATCACTCCATTTTTCAATTGTGGCTGTAAAGGCCTTGTTCATAAAGTACGCGGTCCGCCTGCAGGAAGACAGCACGGTTATGGTTGTAGGCAAGGTTTGTCAGCGGAATGATACAAAAAAGCAGGCTCCGGAACCCGAAAGGTTGCCGGTGGCTGCCCGGAGGGATATGGATACCGATAATAATAGTCCGTGAGTGTCATTCAGGACAACCTGAACACGATTGTGTGAGGATGCATGACGGGTGTTCCCGGAAGCATTAAGAAATTTTAATATAACGGCATGATGTTCCGCACCCGTAATGCCGCGTGCGGCACACTGTTCCCGCAGCAGAACAGGGAAGGCAATCTCTCCGCCAAACCGTGTCGTTTAAAAATTATGCTCATTTTCCCTCAGGGATGCACCCCCGTTATCATGCCGCGTATGGAAACGCTTTTCCGGAAAAATCAATGCATTAGTACATCGGAAACGCTCTGCCAGGGCCCTGGAAGCAATGGTGAAATATTATGAAAAGTTAATATTTATACGCTTACGGACTTGCATATCGAAATAAACTGCCCTATCATTGACACTTAAATTTCGTGATGAACAGCAAAACGCTACCGAAAACGAGCAATTATTGTTGATGTATCCGAAGGTTCCGGATGGTGCGCATTCATCACGTTAGACCATACGAAATCCCGCAGGAGGGCCACGAAGGAGGCCGGCCGTGGATTTCCGACATCAACTGCCCTTGTCCATATTATCAGGAGGACGCAACTTCCTGACCTGTGTGGGACTGACAAGGCGGAGCTGTCAAAAGCTGTATTATTCCGCTTGCCATCTTGCTATCTGCTCTAATCACATCACGGACCCGCGTACGGCTGCTGCTCAAGTTTTTTTCGAACAGCAGCACCACAGCGTATCTGCGCTCACTGGCCGATGAATTCGGCGAGTCGACCAACGCGATCCGCATCGAGCTCAAGCGGCTCCAGGAGGCCGGACTCATCACCGCCAGCGACAACGGCAACAAGCGCTACTACCAGGCCAACCGCGAACACGTGCTCTATCCGGAACTGAAGAGCCTGACCCGCAAATCGCTGGGATTCAATCAGATCGAATCCATGATGACCCGCCTCGGCAACGTGGAGCAGGCGCTGATCACCGGCGATTATGCATCCGGACGCGATTCCGGCATCATCGATGTGGTCATCGTGGGCGACGTGGACGAGCACTATCTGCGCCGGCTGGTGGAGAAGGCCGAGACGACCATCGAGCGCAAAATCCGCACCCTGCTTTTCACACCCGGCGAGTATGAAAAATACGCCGCCCGGTTCACCAAAGAGAACGCGCTGGTATTATGGCAGGGATGATCACAGGCGCAATGCGCGGTCACGCCGCACCGCTGACATATACAAATCCGGTTAACTCTTTCGGATACCGGCCGATAACACCGGCATCCGGAATGTCGGATACCCCCGGGTTCCCGCAATTGCCGGTTCTTTCAGGCAGCAAATTTTCCTATTTTCCCGTTTTATCATCTGAAGCCGGGGCAGCACCCGTTCGGACACCATCGGTCTGACCGACGGAACGCGCACCCCGTAACACGGAGATTTTCTCCGGCACCCGTTACATACGACCAAAGACATCATGAGCAGCAACAACGACCCCAATTACAACCCGTTTTCCAACGGACACTACCGCGGTGAGTTTTCCGGCACCAACATGAACGGAAATAACCACAGCCAGGTTCCCGATGACGACGAAATTGATCTTAAAAAGCTTTTCGTCACCCTGCTGCGCTACAAATGGATCATCGCGGTCTGCCTGATCGCCGGTACCGCCGCAGGTTATTTCTACGCCGCCTCGCAGATCCCCATTTTCCGGGGCGAGGGCAGCATGATGATCTCCGAGGACCGCGGACGGATCGGCTCGGCAGGAGGTGATCTGGGAGAAATGCTCTCCACCAGCTTCGGCATCGGCCAGGGCAGCCGCGTCCACAACGAGCTGGAAGTGATCCGCTCGCGCCGCTTCCTCGGCGAGATTGCCGACATACTGCTCGAGGAGCCGCACCAGTCCGACGGCACCGTCTGGCCCGTGCTCTGGGAGGAGTACCCCGATGACGACACCATCGCCGATCGCCTTACCGTGATCAACCGTATGCGTGAGCGCATGGAAGCCGGTCTTAAAGACCGCGACACCGATGTGGTGCAGATCACCTTTGAAAGCCCCTCGCGCGAGGAGTCAAAGCATGTGGTCAACAGTATACTGGATCAGTACTACGATTTTTCCACACGTCAGAACCGCCGCCAGGCGCGCTCGGCGATTGAATTTCTTGATCAGGAGGAGCGCCAGCTCAGAGAGCGGCTGAAGGAAAGCGAAAATCAGCTGCGCGATTTCATGAACCGGGAAGGGGTGGTCAAACTTGATGCACAGTCCGAAAGACTGGTGCATACACTCACCGAACTGGAAGGCGAGCGCAAGTCGGTGGAAATCGAGCGCGTAGCGGTGAATTCGGCTATTGACAACTACGAGGCAGAGCTGGATGCAATCCGGCCCGGACTGGCCGATCAGTTCGCTGCCGGACGTTCGCAGCGGCTCAGCCGCCTGCAGTTCCAGCTGGCAGAACTGGAAACCGAAAAAATGCTGATGGTCTCGAAGAATCCGGGACTGCGTGACGAGCCCGAAAGCGAGCCTTCGTTCGTCCGGCTCCGGGATCAGGCCCGCGAGCTGCAGGACGAGATCCGCGCACTCACCACCGAACTGGTCGACCAGGACGAGCGTTTTCTCGGGTTTCTGGACAGCCAGGGCGGAGGGCTGACCAGCCGCCTGACCGACCTGCGCCAGGAGCTGATGACCCTGCAGATCGAGCAGAACCAGCTCGACGCCCAGGCCATGGTGCTGGATGAGCGCATTACCCAGGAGGAACAGTTTTTCGATCGCATACCTGACAATATGGTGGAGATGGCCCGGCTGGAGCGCGACATGAAGGTGAGCGAACAGCTCTTTCTGACCGTCGCCCAGCAGTCCGCCGAACTTGGCGTATGGGAGCAGACCCAGATGGGCTTCGGCCGCGTGGTGGACTATTCGGTTCTGCCTCTTTATCCGGTCAGTCCACGCACTCCCATATTGATAATCATCGGTTTCATGCTCGGCGGTATTGCCGGTGTGGGCTACACCTTCCTGCGCGAAATGAGTATTACCGAAATCAACAGCATAGACAAGCTCAAGGACCGTGGTTTTCCGCTGCTGGCGGTCATCCCGGATATCCGTCCGCTCATCAAGAAACACTACAACGGCAAGCCGCTGACCAAAGTGGGCGAGCACACGGTGTCGACCGACCTGGTGACGCTGCTGGACTCCATTTCGCCCACCAGCGAGGCCTACCGCCGTTTGCAAAGTAACCTGATCTATTCGCAGCCCGACAACCCCTACCGGGTGGTCTGTGTTTCCAGCGCCAACAAGTCCGAAGGCAAGACCACGGTGATGGCCAACATGGCGGTGACCCTGGCCGAGTCTGGCAAAAGTGTGGTGCTGATCGACTGCGACTTCCGTCGCCCGCGCATCCACCGTGAGTACGGGGTGGAAGGCAGCCCGGGTGTGGTGGAGTACCTGTTCGACGAGCAGCCGTTGGAGACGATTGTCAAGCCGACTTTGGTAGACGGGGTCGACGTGCTGCCGGCCGGGAAGAAGACGCCGAATCCGTCCGGACTGGCGCGCAGCGCCAAGCTTGCCGGCCTTATTGACACGCTGAAAAGCCGGTACGACTACGTGCTGGTAGATGCCCCGCCGTACGGCATCATTACCGATGCAGCGCCGCTGATGAGCAAGGTTGACGGAATTATTCTGGTGGCCCGGTTCAACCAGACCCGCCTGGCCGACTTCGATCAGACCATTGAAAACCTGCAGAGCATCCGTGCCAACATTATCGGCACGGTCATGATGGCCTTTGATCCGAAAAAAGCATCGGGCTATTACTACACCAGCACCTATTACAAATACGCGTACACCAGCTACAACGCCTACGTGGAAGACGAAAAACAGTGATAAAGCGAAATACCCAATCCGATACATTTATGAACAAGATCCTTGCCACCGTTGTCATCTTTGTCCTTGTCCTTCCGGGCATCGCCGAATCCCAGATTCGTGCAGATCGTGAAACTCCCACCAGTCAGATGTTCCGTCTGGGCGAAGGGGTGGTTCGCATCGCCGAACCGGGCGAGATTGCCGACACCCTGAGTCTGTGGGGGGATGTCAGTGCGCCGGGACGCTACATTGTTCCGCGAGGTACCACGGTGCATGAGCTGATCTCCTATGCCCGCGGGCCGATCAGTCTTCGGACAGGTGAAACTACTCTGGACTGGTCCGAAGTCCGTCTGGAAGTAGCCATTTCACGTGTCAATCCCGAAACAGGCGAAGAGGAAGTGACCAATTTCCGGTACCGGTATAACGAACCGGTGCCTGCCGACATGCGCGGATTCAAGCTACAGGGCGACGACATGGTATCACTTCAGGTCCGCCGCCGGCCAATATTTCGCGATTATGTGCAGGTCGTTGCACCAGCGGTGTCGCTACTACTGAATGCGATTTTGCTTTACGATAGGGCGAGAGGGAATTGATTTATAATATTGTTCTATAATAGTCAATAAGTATAGTTACCAATTACCATCATTTAAAAGAGTAAACGACTAGAATTTGTCCCAATTACAAAAACAGGTAATAAATAGTGTAAAATGGACGTCTTTGAAATCAGTATTGGTCGGTATCACCGGGCCGGCCTTACTCACAGTCAAGGCTCGCTTTCTTTCTCCAGAGGAGTTTGGTTACATTGCTGTTATCCTCATCATTGTCGGTTTATTTAGACTAATGGAAAGCTTTGGGATTAGTCAGGCAATTATCCAAAGGGATGAAGTTACAATACAGGAAAGCTCCACTCTTTTTTATTTCAACATGCTACTTAGCATTTTCATGGCTGCATTGTTGTACTTTTTTTCCCCTTTGATAGCTAGTTTTTTTTCATTACCTATTCTTGAAGAGTATCTCAGAGTAGTATGTATCATTGTCTTAGTAACTGGGCCATCTTTATTGTTTCGTGCTTATTTGGAAAAAATGATGCTTTTCAAATTTTTGTCTTTGATTGAAATTGCCAGAGCACTGTTGAACTTGGGATTCACCACATTTTTCCTCGTTTTAGATTGGGGTGTATTGGGTGTAATTTATGCTCAAATTTTGACTGCAACACTGACAACCTTGGCTATTACAGGCGTAGCGATTTACTTAAAAGCTGCTGCTATATCTTTTTATTTTAAAGCTTCAAAATTAATACCCTTTTTGCGTTTTGGAGTTTTTGTTTCGGCAAAGCAACTTATGAGTTTTGCAACTAAACGACTGGATGAAGTGCTGATAGGATATTTTCTAACATCGGAAATATTAGGAATTTACCACTTTGGAAAGAATATGTTGGAGAAGTTTAGAAGTTTAATGACTCAGTCTTTTGGAAAAGTTCTTTTTCCAGTTTTAACTAAACTAAAGAATCAACCCCCAAAGCTGAGCTTTGCTTACCAAAGAATTAGCAGATATATTGCATTTGGAGCTTTTCCGGTTTTTGCTGGCATAGCTGTAACAGCGCACCTTTTTGTGCCCGTTTTATTTGGTGAGCAATGGAATGACAGTATTATCATATTTCAGGTTTTTTCTGTGGCTGTATCTTTATTAATTCTTACCACAGCAGTGTCAACATCCTTGCTCTATGCAGTTAACAAGCCCGACCAAGTATTCTATTTGGATGCAGCAACAAATACTATTTATTTTCTGACATTGCTTTTGTTCGCATCTGAAGGCATGTTGGCAGTACTACTAGCTTATTCAGGTTATGTAATTTATAAGTCTGTAATTTTCCAGATCTATGCTAATAAACAGCTAACTGATAGTATTTTCAGTTATATAAGTGCAGTTTCTACTCCTGCTGCATCTTCATGTGTTATGGTCATTGTAGTATTAGTTTTTCAGCTTATAAGCAATATGGTACTGAGTAGTTCCATACAGCTGGTAGGATCTATTACTATTGGCATAATGGTGTATGTCTCAATGATCTGGTTTTTTGCGTGGGAAACTTTATTACAAATTAAAACAGCCCTCACAAAAGGGGAGATTGCATAATAATGATCCGTATATGAAGGCTTTGCAAAACCTCGTTCGTGATTAAGAGCAGTAAAATTCGTAACTTATTGGTGTTCAATGTAATTGCAATATAACGCCGGTAAAATGAAAAACTCACAACAACTCGGTCTGGCCGACCAACTGCTCAATACACGACGCAAGCAAAGTAAAATGCTGTCCAAACTTTCCAAAAAATGACTGTCCGTAACCCATAACAATCAGAATGTATGTGCGTTATATGTGTATTTATTGCAATTACTCACATTAAATCGGCACATATCATGAATTTGATGGAATTTAATGAACGATTCCCCGACGAGCACAGCGCTATGATGGCTGTTAAACAGCTTCGGGAAAAACAGGGTGTCATTTGCCGCAAATGCGGACATGACGACCATTATTGGCAGCGAACCATTGTATCGTTTCAATGCAAGCAATGTGGTGCGCGACAGCGCCTGCGCAGCGGAACGATCATGGAACAGTCCAAACTGCCTTACCGCATGTGGTTGATGACCATCCATCTGGTTACGGCCACCAAAAAAAGCTTTTCGGCTTTGGAACTTCAACGACAACTGGGTCATAACCGTTACGAACCGGTCTGGTATATGCTTCAAAAAATCCGCAGTGTCATGGGCAAACGCGACGCAAAATACCAGCTTGCCGGATATATTGAATTGGATGACGCTTTTTTTGAGATCGGTGATCCGCATCAAAAGCCCAATAAAGCCGGCCGCGGATCTACCGGCAAGGCCGGGGTTCTGGTGGCTGTAGAATCGGAGCCTACCGAGAACCAGTTTCGCAGAAAAAATCGCAAGGAGGGCCGCAAATGCGGTAAACTGGCCATGTATGTAGTTCCGAATATCAACGCCGCACAAGTTGCCTCGCTGGCACTTGCCAAAATAGATGCAGCGGCCACGGTACACACTGACGGCCACAAGAGTTACAATAAACTGGATCAACACGTAGACCGGCATCATGTTACCATATCCAATGATCCGAAACGGACCAGTAAACTCTTCCCCTGGGTCCATACGGCCATCAGTAATGCCAAGCGTGTGATAATGGGAATTCATCATAGTGTACATTCACCGTTTCTTCAGAACTATCTGAATGAATTCTGCTGGAAATTTAATCGCAGGGCGGTCTCAAGTTTCTAACGCAACATTTCCAACAAATGGAGATCTTGCGCTATGGAAACACACAAACGACTCACCCACTATGATCGTGAACGAATCGCATCGTTGCTTCTTCTGGACTACAAGCCGGCACAAATTGCAAAAAAACTTTGTCGTCATCGCAGCGTAATCACACGTGAGATTCGAAACAATCAGTGCAAGAAAACCGGTTATTCAGCCTATAATGCTCAGCGAAGCAGCCAGAAGCGAGCTCTTGGAAGAAGAAAAGAACAACATAAACTTCGCAAGAACCCTGAACTATGGAAAGTTGTCCGGAAAAAGCTGAAATTGAAATGGAGTCCTCAGCAAATAAGCGGGTACCTCAACCGCAATTACGCACACCGCCCGGATATGCAGATCTCACACGAATCGATTTATCATTTCATCTTTATCCTGCCGAGAGGTGAACTCAAAAAATCATTGCTTAAATGCCTCAGGCAGCAAAAAAGCAAAAGAGGACGTCGCAATACAGAGCCTGGCGGGCAAAACAAAATTCCCAATATGGTCAGTATACATGACCGTCCACAGGACATTGAAGGTCGTCAGATTCCCGGTCATTGGGAAGGAGATCTGATGATGGGTAAAAACAATCAAAGTGCTTTGGGAACCCTGGTAGAACGCAAAACACGATTAACACTTCTTGTACCTTTGGATTTCCATAGCAGCGATTATATATGCATGAGCTTTGCAAACAGGCTTTCTAATTTGCCTGAGAGACTCAGAAAATCGATGACTTATGATCAGGGAAGAGAGTTGACCCACCATGAATCGTTCTCTGCTTTATCCAGGGCCAATGTCTATTTCTGTGATCCTCACAGTCCCTGGCAACGTGGTACCAACGAAAACACCAACGGACTTCTGCGTCAGTATTTCCCGAAAGGTACCGATTTCAACAACGTACCCGACTGGGTATTTGAGCATGTAGAAAATGAACTCAATGAACGCCCGAGAAAGATAATCGACTTTCAATCACCAAAAGAAGCTTTCACCGAACTTGTTGCGTTAGAAACTTGAGATCGCCGTTGCCAGTCAATCACCTGATTCATGCGATCCAAAAATTCAGCGGTCCGGGTTTTCTGTTTACCGGGGTGAAAAAACTGATCTGCAAGGTTGAGTTGGCTGTGTTTTTGCATCTTGTTATATGGTTATCTTATTGGTGTTATTATACTTACAAGATACGAAATAACCATTTTTAAATGAAGTTTAAACCAAAAATAATCATGGGTTTTTCAAAGGCCCCTAGGAAAGATTCACATATAGGATATTAACGAGAACTTGAAAGAAAATCATTATGATAATAGGGTATACCACTGGAGTTTTTGATCTTTTTCATATTGGTCATCTAAACATCCTAAAAAAATCAAAATCTCAGTGTGATTATTTAGTAGTTGGAGTTACAACGGATAGACTTGCAAAAGAGCGCAAAGGGAAAAAACCAGTTATACCCTTTGAAGAGAGACTTGAGATTGTAAAAAACATTTCTCATGTTGACCAAGTAGTGGCTCAAGTTAATATGGATAAGCTTAAAGCGTGGGAAGAAATAAAATTTCATAAAATGTTTGTTGGTAGTGACTGGAAAGGTACTGACAAATGGAATAATCTGGAAAATAAGTTTGCTAAGCGAGGAGTTGAAATTGTTTATTTTCCATATACAGAGAACACATCTAGTACAATATTAAGAAAAGTGCTTCAGCATACTCTTAAAGAAAATCATTAAAAATATTAAATGTAACGGAAGCGATTTATTTAGACCACCTGAATATATGCATTCATTTAATGATGTAAATCATAAATACAACATGTCACAATTGTAGAATCATATATAACTTATATTCCAATTCAGTAGTGTCCGGTTAAAAGTCAAAGAGCCCCAATTGGTTAGCATTTGATGCCATGCTTTCCGTGAGTTTGGGGTTCAAAAACAGCTCTTTAAACGTCATATACTCCAATAATGAAACACTCAGCACTTGCATCATTGTGTGCAATGTAACGCTTAATTCAAACCTTTTATGGATAATTATCAGGATCATATAGGTACAAACGGCCGTCCAGATCTGGGTCTTTACGGCGTTGATACTGTTCCCATAGAAGGCTTTAATTCGAAGGTTCTGCTTGATCCATTTAAAGAACAATTCGATCTGCCAGCGTTGTTTGTAATACGCGGCAACCTGTTCGGCAGTAGCAGATTCTATGTTGGTAAGTATGACGATATCCTGATTGTTCTCTTTGTCGATCACGTGTACCCTGCGCAAGATCTCCGGATATTCTGTTCTGGTTTTGGGCGAGATCAGGCGAATAGATTGGTCGCATTTCAGACCTTGTTGGATCTTAACGGGAATGGAATTCTTACGGTAAAATTTCAGATTTTTCTTAGCCCGGATGACGAACTTCCCACCTTGCCGGTGAATTTTGAACAGGCGGGTGAAGTCTATGTATCCCCGATCCATGATGTAGATAGCCCCGGGCTGAATCGCTATGTCATCCAGGATATTCACATCATGCACCCGCCCGTCAGTAATGTGAATGAATACGGGTATAGATCCCTGCAAGTCCATGAGTGCATGCATTTTAATAGCTCCTTTGCCATGGTGGAACTGTGCCCAGGGAAACAGCGACAAACACAGATCGATGGTTGTGGAGTCCAGGGCAAAAACCTGTTTGGCTTTTTCCAGTCCAGGCTGATCTTTGCCGTACAGCTTGCGGGCATGTTCTATGAGTACCAACGCCAAATCCTGATACATCTGCCAAGGCCGATTGCTATTGGCATCGGAAAGAGTGCTCAGCGGGACCTTATGGCTCAGACCCATGTGATAGCGCTTGCCATCAAGGGCATTCAATGTCGTCGTTATGTCGCGAAGACTATCACGGAAAGTAAGTTGACCGAAACACATACAGATGAATTGTTCCCGACACGTGAGTTTACGAACACGGTTATTTCCTTTGTGACGTTTCACAATTTTCTGGAATTCGTATTTGGGAACAACATCCATAAGTTGAGCAAAGATTGTTTTACCGGAATACATAAATTATGTTGTATTTATCTGTTTTGGACCTTATTGACTCGAGCAAACTACGAGTTCAAGTCCAAAAAAATCTCAACAGCATGTATTCCATTGTACTGCAGTAATTTACAAGAACATAAAATTAGTTTAACCGGACACTACTGATTCCAATTATATATAAATATAAAAGACCGCTAAGCTTATGAATTCAATAAGATATCCATGATATATAATACCTTAATCTGTGAGTTGTTGGTTTAAAATATTCATAAAATCAATTATACCATGTGTTTAGCGATATTCGTATCTTCACCTAACGGGTGAAAACACGGACTAGAATCGCTATTGCCATGTCCAAATTCCATTTTGAACTTACCTCCACGCCCATCACTTCCCATGTCGGCCTTGCTTTTGTCGGACAGGCACTTGACGAGAAAAAGCTGGCCAATCATCTGGCCAGCGTCTGCCCAAAACGACGCAACGGCGTGAAAGCTTCCCCAATAATCGAAACACACATAAATAGAAAAAAACCGTACATTGGGGTACTATGAAAAAGTCAAAACACAGCGAAACTCAGATACTCAACATGCTCTCTGAGAACGAGAAAGGCCGCAAGGTCTCGGATTTGTGCCGTGAGCATGGGATCAGCCAGGCGGCCTTCTACAACTGGAAGAGCAAATATGGCGGCATGCAGCCCAATCAGCTCAAAAAGCTCAAAGACATGGAAAACGAGCTCAGTCAGTACAAGAAGATGTATGCCGAGCTGGCTCATCAGAACCATGTGCTCAAGGATGTATGTCATCGAAAAAAAGCTCTGAGACCAGCTGAAAAACGGGAGCTGGTCGATTACGCCCGTACCGAACACAAAATGAGCCTGCGGCAAGCGTGCATTTTGTTTGCCCTGAGCACCTCGGTTTATTACTACAAGGCCAAACGCAAGCCTGAAGACGCTGAAATACGAGACAAACTCGCAGAATTGGCCGAGCTTCACAGCCAGTGGGGTTTCTGGATGATGCACTACCATTTACGGGAAAATCATCATCGCTGGAATCATAAGCGGGTATACCGAATCTACACCGAGATGGGATTGAATCTGCGTCGCAAGTACAAGAAACGCCTCCCGGCGCGCATCAAAGAGCCCTTGGTGCAGCCGTTAGAGCTAAACATGACCTGGAGCATGGACTTCATGAGCGATGGTCTTGAGTGCGGTCGCCGTTTTCGAACCTTCAACATCATAGATGATTACAACCGGGAGTCTCTGAATATCACTTTGGACACGAGCATTAACGGCAAACGCGTAAAGCGCGAACTGGACAAGCTGATCGGCTGGCGGGGCACGCCGGAAAGACTTCGTGTGGACAATGGTCCGGAATTTTTGTCTGACGTACTTCAGCAGTGGGGTGAGAACCATGGTATTGAGCTGGTGTATATTCAAGCGGGTAAACCCTCGCAAAATGGCTATATTGAGCGGTTCAACCGGACCTATCGCACCGAGGTGTTGGATAATTTTGCTTTTGAGACTCTGGATCAAGCGCGCATGCTGACTCTGGCCTGGATGTGGATCTATAATAACGTGCGTCCTCACAGTTCACTGGGGTACCGGCCGCCGGTCAGGTTTTTGGAAAGTCGCCTGGGCCCAGGCGACTTTCCAACCCTGCAAAAAGACGAAAATCTTTCTTATAAATCCTTAGTTTTAACCGTAGCTAGTTAAGGGAAGCTTTCAGGCGGACTGGTTAGTGACATGGACAACGTCAAAGCCATGATCGGGCTGATCTGTCTTGGAAAACCATTTTTTGACGCCATCGCCGAATACCGCGATGAGCCCTGGTTTGCCATGGCACTGGGCCTGC